>CALHQN010000111.1 GCA_938036585.1 uncultured Campylobacter sp. | reverse complement strand
TAAGAATAAGCATGCTTAGGATTAAATTTTATTAGGAAAGGACGGTTTGAAATGGAATTTCTTATTTTGACGCTATTTTTGATCAGCGGGCTTATATTATATTTTAAGCCGCAGAGGAAAAATTTAGCTACGGGCTGCGCGGCGGTAGGCTGCGTGATACTGATCGCGCTCGAGTTTTACGTAAATTTATGGGTCGTCGTGCCGGTAGGCAACTTTTAGGAGGGCGATATGCAAAATTTAGAACAAAATCAAATTCCTGCCGCCGAGCGAGGATTTTTTAACCTAATGTCGCTAGCCATCATCGCCCTCGTGGCGCTCCCGGTCGGCATAGCTTGTTTGATACTGGGCTTTGGCATGGGAGATAGCCCGTGCGTTATGTGCTGGTCGGAGAGGATCACGATGATAGCCATCAGCCTTATCGCACTTTTTATCCTTAGGTACGGTCTAAGACCCGGCTACGTCGCAGCGCTTTTACTGATGGCTTGTTGGGGAATGTTTAACGGCTTTATCCATTATAGCCTTGACGGTACGTTCGGCGGCTACCTCGACATAAAGCAGGGTTTCGGACTTGAAATTTTAGGCGCACACACGCAGCTTTGGGTCATCGTCGTAGATTTTTGCGTGATAGCATTTTTGGCGGTCATATTTTTATGTAGCAAAAATTTGGGCGAGATAATGAAAAAGAGCGCGAGCGGCGAATACGGCGAGTTTTTGCGCTATCTGCCTCTGGGCAAGATTGCAAATTTAATCTTCATCGTCATCATCGCCGCAAACTGCGCGCAGGCTTTCATCGTCTCAGGCCCGCCGCCGTATCTGGGCTCTAGCACGCCGGCTAGATTAAGTCTTGATCCCGCCAAATGGTTTTGGGAAAAAGATCACTGGCAAAGCGCGCTTGATTTTAGATTCGATTGGAATCCGGAGCTTCCGGATCTGCCAAACTAAGGAGCAAAAAGATGAAAAAGCTGATGATTTTTATGGCGCTAGGAGCTCTGGCGTTTGGGTTTGAGTTTAATCTCGATAGCAAAGCGGGTGCGCTTGAAGGCGTGAAGGAGCTCGGTGCACCGAGTGCCGAAGTGAGTTTAAGCTTACAAAACGATGCGCCTATTACGGGAGCGGATTATGACGCAGACAAAAAGCAGTTCGCGCTGGTTTCTAAAAATAATGAATTTTACGTTGCGGATGAAAATTTAAAGCCGCTTAGGTACGGCAAGCACGATCGCCACTTTATAATGGAGATGGAAGCGACCGTGGGCGCGGCGTGGTACAAAAATGAGCTCGGCATGATAAGCTTTAATAAAACCTTCGTATTTTATGAGCCTACGGACGGATTGGGTGCAGAGGAGCAAAACAGCCAGTGGAGACACTTAACCGAGGGCTGGGATAAATGGAAGCTAAATGATCTTGGTAACAAAGGGCGCTTCTCCACGCTTCGAGCAAAGCAGCAATATATCCTCGGCTGGGATTACGACGCGGCTGCAAATAAATTTATCGTTGCGTCCGTGCCTAACGACGTGAGGGATTATTGGAGCGTGGCGGTGTTTGACGGCGACGATAAGATGATTTTGGAGGAATTTATTCCGCAAATCGGCTCAAATTTAAAGCTAAAAGAGGGCAGGAGCCTAGGCGAATATTACGTCACGGGCATCGACGCTCAGCCTGACGCCGTTTATCTTTTGAGTAAAAATTTCTCGAGCATTTTAAAGCTAAATTTACAAACGCATGCAATTGAGGATGCGTATAGTTTTAGCGGAGCGGCAAACGCAAGAGCGCTTGCGGTGAAGGACGGCAAATTTTATGTTTTTTCGCGCGAAGGCAAAGAAAATAAAGTTTTCATATACGATATGAAATAAAGCCCACATTTAAGGAGAAGAGATGCAAAGACGTTCTTTCTTAAAAGGCGCGGGAGCGACTCTGGCTACGGCGGGAGCCTCTCCAAGCCTATTTGGTATGGAGCAGTTTGAGGTGGATTTTAAACCGAAATCCTATAAAAACGAGCAGGGCGTAGAGTATCATTACCTCACCTGTCCTAGAAACTGCCGCGATGCCTGTTCGATGATCGCAGAGATCAAAGACGGCAAGATGGTTAGCATCAAGGGCGATCCGAAGCACCCTCTAACGCAAGGCACGGTCTGCGTCAAAGGTCATACCTACGCGATGCACCTATACAATGCCGATCGTATAATGTATCCGATGAAGCGCGTCGGTAAAAAGTGCGAGGGTAAATGGGAGCGCATAAGCTGGGATCAAGCGCTAAAAGAGATAGCCGCCAAGCTTACTGAAATCAAGGCAAAATACGGCGGCGAGGCGCTGACGGAATTTGTCTATTCGGGCAACGAAGGGCATATCTCAAAGACGATCGCGCCTGGAAATTTCTTTGAAAAATACGGCGCTACGAGGCTTGTGCGCAACCCGTGCGACTGGCCGCGCTATGCGGGCACGCCGAGCGTCATCGGCACGGATTTTTCAAAAGACGCGCTAGAAGTCGATGAGAGCGACATGTATATCAGCTGGGGCTCAAACGAAGCCTACACGGCGGTACACTGGATCAGATTTGCCCACCGCGTCAAAAAGCGAGGCGGCAAAATCATCGTCATAAATACGATCAGAATTCCGCTTGCAAACCAGGCCGATATGTTTATCCAGCTAAAGCCTTCAAGCGATCCGGCATTTTGTCTAGCGGTATGCAAATTTTTGATAGAAGAAGATCTATATGATCATGAATTCGTAGAAAAATATACAACCGGTTTTGAAGATCTAGTTCATGAATGCTCGCTCTACACCTACGGCGAACTAAGTGATATGTGCGGCGCAAGCGTAGATCAGATCAAAGTCTTTGCTAGAGAATACGCTCACGCAAAAGCACCGGCTATCATGCACGGCGACGGCGGGCAAAGACACTTTAACGGAGCAAGGCTGGTGCGCGCGGTTACTTTCTTGCCGGTACTTACGGGCTGCCTTACAAAACTTGGCGGCGGGTTATTCTGGGCCTACGTGCATGTAAAGGGCTGCTTTAACTTCGATAACTGCATGCCAGACCTTTCGCCGAAAGACGCAGAGGGCAAAAAGATAGAGCGCCAGCAGGTAAGCTACGTAGAATTTGGCAAAGGCATCCAAAAGGAAAATCCGACCTATTTGGGTAAGCCGATAAATACGGTAATTCGCGCCTGTATCAACTACAACTCAAATTTAATGGTAACGGCGCCGAATACGAATTTAATCAAAAAACGCGTGATGGACGACGATTTTTTCTTGGTAGTCATCGATCCTTACGATACCGACACCTGCGATTACGCTGACTACGTATTGCCGGGCGTTACTTTTATGGAGAGCGAAGATATTCAAAACGATCAAATTTCGGGCTACGTCTGCTACAACGCCCAAAGCGTCAAGCCGCTGGGCGAAGCCAAGACGAATTTGGATTTTTTTAATGCTCTAGCCAAGGCGATGGGATATAAAGAGGAGTGCTTTGATTGGGATAGCGAGACGGTTTGCAGGAGGTTTTTGGATACGGAATTTGCCAAAAAGCAAAATATCACTTACGAAAAACTAAAGAGCGTAGGCTGGATTAAGCCGTTTAGAACGCCTGAGACGATGAAAGATCAGTTTCCTTACTACCCTTATGCGCCGAAGGACAAGCTTGTATTCGGTACTAAAAGCGGCAAGTGCGAGCTCTACTCTGAGACATTCAAAGAGGCAGGTTATCATCCAGTGATCGATCTTGATGACGATTGGGATTATTACCGAGCACATAAGAGTTTCGGCGACGGTTATCTCAAAAAATATCCGCTTTATTTTATGACGCCGGGCACGCAGCTTCAGGATAACTCAAACTGGGGCAATATGCCTTACATCCTAAAACGCGTCATAGTAAAGGGCAACGCTGAGCTCTTTATGACGCGCGAGGATATGCTGGCGCGCGGTATCAAAGAGGGCGATACGGTTGAAGCCACGAATGAAAAGGGTACGGCGATATTTACGGCGGTCGAGACCAATCAGATGCAGCCTGGAATCGTTTATGCATGGAATAATATCTGGGTTAAAGTAACCAAATCTCGCACTGGAGCAAACATCCTTTGCTCGGACGGAGTGAGCGATTTGGGTAACGGATCGACCTATACCGCAAGCTTTTGCGAAGTAAAAAAAGCTGCAAAACAGGAGGCATAAAATGAAACGAAAACAAGGATTTTTATTTGATTACAACTTTTGCATAGGTTGTAAGGCGTGTGAAATTTCATGTCAGGTCTATCACAACCAAGACCCCGACATCAACTGGCGCCACGTCGATATGATGCTCATCCATGAAGACGAGATCGAAAAGGAAATTTTCATCTCGCATTCGTGCCACCATTGTGAAGAGCCTGCGTGTATGGATGTTTGTCCCGTGGGAGCTTACATTAAGCTCGAAAACGGCATCGTTCAGCCGCTCCACGATAAATGCATCGGCTGCGGATACTGCATCGTAGCCTGTCCTTACGGATCGATAACCAAAGGCAAAGACGGCAAAGCGCAAAAATGCAATCTCTGTGCCGAGAAGCTCGAGCGCGGCGAGGAGCCTGCGTGCGTAGCGGGCTGTCCTTGCGACGTGCTAAAGCTGGTCGATAGCGACGTAAGCGATAGTGCGGGGATGGAGAAAGAGATGCCGGGCTTTAAACGCTTTTTTACGAAGCCGAATATCCGCTTCTATCCTCGCATGAAGCGCAATGAGTTTATCCACTAAGGATAAAAAGATGCGTAATTTAAAGCAGAGTCTTTGCGTCGAGGACTTTTTGAGGCAGGTATTTTTGGTGCCTCTTACCGGTGAAAATTTGGACGAGCTTTTAAATTTGACGCAGGATTTTGCGCCTAAGCTTAAAGAGCATAAATTTATCCTCGAATTTGCCGAATGCAAAAGCGAGCCAAACTTAATTGATGAAATTCGCTACGAATTCAATAGGCTCTTCGTAGGTCCTAGGCGCCCCAAAGCCGAGCCTTACGAGTCGGTGTATTTCGACTATCAAACGATGTTCGGGGCAAAGACGATGCAGGTGCGAAGCTTTTACGAGAGCTCTGGGCTAAAGCTCGAGGATGCGCAGCTTGATAAATTTCCCGACGATTTCATCGGGTACGAGTTGCAATATCTTTATTTTCTGAGTTTTAGCGCGCTAAAGGCGGAGGATGAGGCGAAATTTAACGAAATTCTGCGTAAAAAGGCGGAATTTATCGCCGCTCATCCGTCGCAGTGGTTTGGCAAATTTGCCGCTCGTTGCGACGAGCATGCAAATTTAGACCTTTGGAAGAGCTTCGGGAGCTTTTTAAATCTCTATCTAAATAGCGAGATGGATGCGCTTAAAAATGCGCTAAAAGATCCTAAAATTTTTGAAAATTTAAAGGAATGACGATGGTACAGACGACTTGGGGATGGCTCATAGTCATCTATTTGTTTCTAGGCGGTTTAGGCGCCGGGGCGTTTTTGTGCTCGGCTTTGGCTTACAAAGGCTTTTTGGGCTCATTAAACGAGAGGTTTTATAAGTTCGGCTTTCTGCTAGCACCCGTTGCGGTGATAATAGGAACCGCGCTTTTACTATTTGACTTGGCGCCGAGCGCTGCGATAAATCCTCTTAAAATTTTACAGCTCTACACGCGTCCGGTTTCGATGATGAGCATAGGTACGTATCTACTTACGTTTTTCATCGTAGTCAGCGTTTTGGTGCTTTTGCAGATCAAAAAGAGCGGTAAAATTTGCGATATGATGCTCACGCTCGGAGCTATTTTAGCGCTTGGAGTGATGGGGTATACCGGGCTGCTGCTTTACGTCGTAAAGGCGATCCCGCTTTGGGCTAGCGTGTGGCTACCGATTTTATTTACGATCTCCGCGATCTCTACGGGGCTTAGTGCAAACGCCGCCGCTACGCTAAATGCAGGGCACGGGCTAAGCCACTGCGCGCATAAATTTCACGTAGTGCTAGTCGCGCTTGAGATCGTTGCGGTGCTAGCGCTATTTGCGAGCGTAAGAAGCGAGGCTGCAGGCATGGCTAGCGTAACTAAGATAGTCGGCGGCTCGCTTGCGCCGATGTTTTGGATAGGCTTTGTCGTGTTTGGGCTTGCTCTGCCGCTGCTGGGCGGAAGTAAATTTATGCTTCGCAGCTGTAGCGTTAGCGCAGACGGCAGCGTCTGCGCGCACGGCGGCGAGGAGGTAAAAAGCTGTGTTTATAACGAATACGGCGTGCTTGTGGGCGGCTTTTGCCTAAGAGCGTTTATCGTGCTTGGTGCAGTCTATATATTTTAACTCCTCCTTTCTGATACTGGTCGGGCACCCGCCCGACCTATTATTTACTTAAATTCTAATCTAAAATTTCATAATACTTATAAACCATATATGATGACGCTGGAGATTGATCGGTACTAATGTATTTTTTAGAAGTTAATGTTTAATCAACATTCTTATAGTTTTGGATGCGGAATTTCCGTTTAGATCAATTAAATTTAAGCCGCCAAAAAGACGGCTTAAATTTCACCTCTCAAAAATAAAAATTTTATTCACGCCGCCTTCTCTGGACGCGACGTAGAATTTGCCCTCTTTGATAGCGAGCGCATGGGCATCGCTCGCGCCTTCAAAGCCATAAACCTCCACGATCTTTCTGCTGCGCGGATCAAGCTTTAGGATGCTTGAGTATTGCTTCGAGAGCAGATAAACAAACTCGCCGCTCGCATCCATACCCGTAACATAGTAGTCGTTTATATCCCTACCTTCCTTTACGCCGAGAGCTTCATCGAAGCTCGGCACGAACTCGGTCGAGAGCATGTTGTCGGTATCGCTAAAGCTCGCTATGCTCCAGCTTTGCTTTATGTTATCCGGCACGCTAGCGACGAAAAATTCGCCGTAGAAATCCGAGTGATCCCACGAGAGGATGAACTGCTGCTTAGCGCGCACGGTGGAGTAGCGGTCCTTGAAATCGAGCGTGAAATTTTCGTATCCGTCGTGCAGATAGCGCCACGCCTTGTTTGTTTCCTCTTTGCTTTGATTCGGTGCGGGTTTGAAAAACTCATAGGTTTTATTATAGCTCATGAGCCCTACCGAGCCTTTAAAAAAGCTCGCCGCGACGGTTTCTTCCATCTGCATTATCCAATCGGGCGTGCTTCGTAGATAGCTTTTTACGGTTTTTAGCTCGCCGTCCATTTCGTAGAGCTCGAATTTTAACGTACTGAGCAAGAAGCTTCCGCTTGCCGCGTCGTAGTCAAGCCCCGTGACGGGATTATTGTTGTTTAAATTTAGCGTTATCTCGCCGCTTTTGCGTAGCGGCGTTAAATTTGTCACTGCGCCGTCCGCAGGATTTAGATTAAATTCGCCGCCCAGCGCCAGTGCAGCGCACAAAAGGGTTAAGGTTAAAATTTTTCTCATATCGCGACCTCACTTCGGTAAATTCGGTAGTTTTGGATTCCAGCTTTCGCGGAAGTCAATTTCGGTCTCCTCCCAGTGATCAAGCTCCCAAAACCACTTTGACGGATCGACGCTCATGCGCGAAGGCGTCGCAGAGGCTAGATAGGGCGGAGGACCTGCCGTGATAAAGGCCTGCACGCAGTTAAAAGCCATGATAATCGCAAAGGCTGCCACGGCTATCTTACCTAGCGCGAAGCTCGGCAGAACCGCACCGTATGCGCCTTCCTCGCTTTTTTGCATTATTTTACCTACGTTTTTGCCTAGCAGCAAAATCACGCCTAAAAAGATAATGACGCAAAAATGCACCACTACGACCCAAAACTGCGTGTGTGCGCCTAAAATTTCGAGCCCGAAGCCCTGCTTTATGTCGAGGTATCCTCCGCCCGTGCCGTCTAGGCTGTAATGCAAAAAGCCGTCGTAAAGCCCAAGGCACGCTAAAAAGAGGATTGCAGCAAGGTATTTGACCTTAAAGCCGTATCTAACGATAACTAGCGCCATAAACGAGATCGCTACCATGCAAAATCTCTCGTGCCAGCACATGATGCAGGGACTATCGCCCATACCAAAGCCCAAAACAAGGCATGCGATACCTACGGGCAAAGCGATGAGAGCGAGTGCCGCGAGGGCAAAAAGATTAAAAAATAGCTTCTCGTCGTCGCCCCAGCTCGGCAAATTTTCGGAGCCGTTTGCGAAATTTTGATTTTCCATCGCTCGCTCCTAAAAATTTCCCATAGGCACGACGGCAAATTTATTCACCCACGCCATCACGATGACGAGTATAGCGATACCCGCGATACCAAAGCCCATAACTGCGCGCTTTTTCTCAGGTCTAAACCACAACAAAAGGCCCGCGACGAAAAACATCAGAACCATTAAAAATTCCATGTTTTCTCCTTTCTCGTTGAAATTTAATATTGTAAAAATATTACTATTTTGCTTATTAGACATATATTAAAAATTGTGTTTTTATCAGTGTAAATAAATTTTTTATGAAATTTGATGATACTAAAATA
>CALHQN010000110.1 GCA_938036585.1 uncultured Campylobacter sp. | reverse complement strand
GCTGTTAAACTATCTCTGCGGCGAGAAAATTTCGCTCGTCTCACACAAGATCAATGCCACGCGCCGCAAGATTAACGGCATCGCGATGAACGGCGCAGATCAGGTGATTTTCACAGACACGCCGGGGCTGCACGAAAGCACCAAGCTGATGAATAAGCTGATGGTCGAAGTGGCGCTCGGGGCGATTGAGGGCTGCGATCTGGTACTGTTTTTGGCGCCCGTGCACGACGATACCGCGGAATACGAAAAATTTTTAAATTTAAACGCAGGCACTAAACATATCGTGATTTTAACTAAAATTGACGAAGCAAACGACGAAAAGATCGTGCAAAAGCTGCTGCAATATCAAAAATTTACCGATAAATTTGAGGCGATAATCCCCGTTAGCATCAAAAAAAAGGTCTATAAAAAGCAGGTTTTGGACGAAATTTGTAAAATTTTGCCCGAGCATGAGTACTTTTACGATCCTGAAATTTTAAGCGCGACTAACGAGCGTGAAATTTACCGCGATTTCATACTTGAGGCGATCTTTGAGAATATGAGCGACGAGATTCCCTATTGCAGCGACGTCGTGATGGAAAAAGTAGTGGAAAAACCGGGTCTAATCTCGGTATATGCGCGGATCATAACGGACACCAATTCTCACAAAGAGATGTTGATCGGCAAAAACGGCGAGGCGATCAAGCGGATCGGAATTCGAGCCAAAAAGTTAATTTCAAATTTTTCTAAGGTCAAAATTTACTTAAAATTAACAGTTTTTGTAAAAAAAAGCTGGAAAAATGACGAATTTATGGTGAAAACCGATTTTATCTATTGACATTTTATTTTATTTCTATTAGTATTAGCAGCGTAGAAAATTTCATTTGGAAGTGGAGTGTTATGGCAAAGAATAGTAAAAATGCTAGTTCGATTGTTGCGATTAACAAAGTCACGCAAACCATATTCGGTCTAAGTGAGAATGAAGTTTTCGAGCACGACTTCTCAAAAGCGAATCGTGCGAAGGAAACTTACGTCTCATATATTCCGTATAAGGATATAATGACTGCGACGGTCGAGATAAGCAAATCGGTAGAGGACGCGGATCTTTTAGATGCGATCGTCGTTAAGGTGTATGAGGAGCTGGGGCTTGACACCGCTTTGGATTACAAAATCACTTATAGTGAGGTAATAGGCGCTACCGGTGACGATAGAATTTTTAACGTCTTCGTCGTAGATAATGCCAAACTCACTTCTGAATTTGATGCGATCGCTGCTAGGACGAACTACATCGATTACATCGCGATGGCTCCGTTTTTATACGAGGGCTTGTATAATAGAGGCGTTCTGACCCGAGACGGAATCGATTGTTTTATATATTTGCAACGAAATGATGCATTTTTGGTAGTGTATCAAAACGGCGAATATTTTCAATCCCGCCAGGTAAGATACAATCTAAAATTCTTGCACGAGAAATATGTCGAACTGATCGGCAGCAGGATAGATGAAGAAAACTTCTACAGACTGCTCTCTAATCAAGGTATAAATTTAGAAAATCCGACCGAACGCGATTATATGATACAGATCTTTGATGATATGTTTTATTATATCAATGACGTGTTGGGCGGTATTAGCAAAATTTATAACGTTAATATCCAAAATGTCTATGTCGGAACGGATATTGGCAAAATTCCTGCGATAGAGGTTTTTGTAGAGAATAATCTGAAGCTAAGATATAGAGATTTTAACTTCAGCATCGCTATTAACGCGAAGGAATATCCGCTAACTCAATTAGATGTTTTGATGTTTTTAGTCGGTCAGGATTATTTGGCTACCAAAGACGACGATCATAACTACTCGCCGTTTATGAGGCCGCCGCCTTTAGCTCAAAGATCAACCGGTAAACTCATAGGTTACTTTTTGCTCGGTTGCTTATTAGGCGCTGCATATCCTGCATATAACTTCGGCACCGGTTATTATAATAATATGGTAGCTAATGACAAGACCAAAGAATATGAAGGTCTGGAGGAGCAGCTGCGTCCTGCTAGAGATAAAAGTAAACGGCTCGATGAAGAGACTAAAGCGGTTAAGGCTGAAGCTGCCGCACGCGGCAAAGAGCTTAACGATAGGCGCGACCTAATAAATGCTATCTCCGATAAGAAAAACAATTACGCTATGAAGGGCGTTTCTATTTTTGAGCTAACCAATATGGTCGTTAAAAATAAGGGCAATATGGTTAGAATAGGCGATGAAAATAGAACTCTAACTATCCAGGTACGCACCAAGAATGATAAGCAGATGACCGAGCTTTTAGAAGATATCAGTAAAAAAGAGGTCTATGGCGTAGATACTAAG
>CALHQN010000109.1 GCA_938036585.1 uncultured Campylobacter sp. | reverse complement strand
TTTGCGGCGCGCTGGTAAGCGACACCGCGCAAGATAACGTCGTGATCGTAAGCGAAGGCGCGTGGTACGACCCTGCCGTCTGGGGCGAGAAAAGCCTATGCAAGCACGGCAACATAAACGTGCTAACCAAGGACGTGCCTAGCTCGCAGCTCTCGCAAAGCAACACCGCGCATACGAGCATGGTGCAGATCGAGAAATTTAAAGGCGAACTGCCGAGTATAACGGCGTTTGATAGACCTGCGACGATAGAGGGTTGAAATTTGGCTTTGTTTTTAAAAAAGCACGCAAAGCCCTGCTACCCGCGGCCGCAAGCCCAGCTTTCGTTTTGCTTTTATTAACCGTCATAAGGCTGGTTCGCGCAGCTTTTTTGAAATTTTGATTTTTAGAGCGCAAATTCGGAACTGCTGCGTCCGAAAAACTTATCCATGCTTCGTGCAGCAAGTTGTTTTTGAAATTTCGGTTTTAGAATTTAATCTTTAAAGCCGCACGCAAAACCATGCTATGTGCGGCTGCAAGCTGCGAAGGTAGATTTTCGTTTTCCTTTCGATAGCTGCGCGAAGCCGATTTCAGCGCGACGCACAGCGCGCACGAGAGATATACTTCGCCGTTCATAGATATCCTTAAATTTAGACGCTTACATTCATGCGTGGGATTATTCACACACGGCGTAGAAATTTGGCTACGACAAAAATTAGCCGCCGCGAGCATAAAATTTTAAAAGCAGCCGCCGTATCGAAAGAAAAATCGCGCCGCAAAATTTTAAATGTAATTTACTGCACCCAGGCTTCCACTAAATTTAAGCAGGGCAATCACGCTGCGAGATCGAGGGTCACGCCGATACCGAGCAAAACGCGCTATGAAATTTTAAAGACAAGTCGCCACGCCTACGTTGCCGCCAAATTTAAAATAAACCGATCGTACCACAAAATTTTAAAAGCAAGCCGTTATGCCCAAATTAGCTAAATTTAAAATAAAGCAATCGCTCCGTTTATGCTACAAATACCGCTCATCCGCAAGCCGCCGCTCGCAAGCCCTGCGCCGCAAGCGCCCTACGCTACGACGTTTGGAAACTCATAGACCACGCGGCCGCTTTTGATCGTGCATACCGCAGCGCCCGTAAGCTGCTTGCCGAAAAGCGGCGAGTTGCGCGATTTGGACTTATTTAGTGCCTCGTCGTAAACGTAGGAAATCTGCGGATCGATGATCGCGACGTCGGCCAAAAAGCCCTCTTTGATCTCGCCCTTGTCCTTTAAATTTAGAATTTTAGCCGGGTTAAACGAGCACAGCCGCACCATATCTTCAAGGCCGATGACGCCCTCGTTTACGAGCCGTAGCGTAAGCGGTACGAGGGTTTGAAGCCCCAAAATTCCAAACGGCGCGTGGTCGAATTCGACGAATTTATCGTCGGTGTTGTGCGGAGCGTGATCGGTCACGATGGCGTCAATCAGACCGCTTTTAAGCGCCTCTCTGATCGCCTGCACGTCGCTTTGGGTGCGAAGCGGCGGCGACATTTTAAAATTCGTATCGTATCCCATTAGCTCGCGCTCATCAAAGGTGAAGTGATGCGGCGTAGCCTCGCAGGTGACGCGGATGCCCTCGCGCTTAGCCTGCTCGATGAGTTTTAGCGACCACGCCGAGCTTACGTGCGCGATGTGGATGTGCCCGCCCGTCTTTTTAGCAAGCAGTAGATCGCGCGCGATCATGATCTCCTCTTTTTCGCTCGCCATCCCCTTTAGACCGAGGATCGCGCTGACTTTTCCCTCGTTCATCACGCCGCCGTGGCAAAGCGAGCAATCCTCGCTGTGATTTATCACGAATGAGCCGAAGTGAGCGGAGTATTCGAGCGCCTGTCGCATCACGGAGCTGTCGGTCACGGGCAATCCGTCGTCGCTGAAGGCCACGCAGCCGGCTTCCAGCATATCGCCCATCTCGACGATCTTTGCGCCCTTGCAGTCCTGCGAGATCGCGCCTATCGGCAGCAGATCGATAAGCCCGCGCTGTTTGGCCTTGGCGATCATCGCGCGCGTGATGCTGGAGTTATCGTTTACGGGCCTAGTATTTGCCATCGGAAGGCAGGTCGTCACGCCGCCTGCGACCGCGGTTTCGCTGCCGCTGATGACGTCGTCTTTGTATTCGAGCCCCGGATCTCTAAAATGCACGTGCATATCGATGAGCCCCGGCATCACGAGCTTACCCACAGCGTCTATGACGCGGTCTGCGGCGGGACACTCGCGCGTGATTTTTGAAATTTTATCGCCCTCGATCAGGACGTTTGCCTCCTCGCTGCCGCCCCAATTAACGATCGTGCCGTTTTTTATCAAAATTTTCATCGTGCGCTCCTGTTTAAATTTATCGTATGAAGTATCGCCATTCGCATCGCCTCGCCGTTTTCTACCTGATCTAAAACGCAGCTATAGCGCGGATCGTCGGCTACGTCGGAGTTGATCTCCACGCCGCGGTTGATCGGGCCGGGGTGCATTATCATGACGCCCTCTTTCGCCGCCTGCATCCTCTTGGCGGTAAGTCCGAAAAATTTTGAGTATTCGCGCACGCTCGGGAAGCTCGGCTCGCCGTCTTGCCGCTCAAGCTGGATCCTCAGCATAATGATGACGTCGGCGCCCTCGATCGCTTCCTCCACGCTTTTGCATATCGGGCAGCCGAACGCGTCGCAATCGCGCAGCATCATCGGAGGGCCGAAGAGCCGCACGTTTATGCCGAGCTTTCGCATCGCCCAGATGTCGCTTCTAGCCACGCGCGAGCGAAATATATCGCCGATGATCGCGACATTTAAATTCTCGATCCCGCCCTTATGCTCGCTGATCGTAAAAAGATCCAGCAGCGCCTGGCTCGGGTGCTCGTTCAGCCCGTCGCCCGCATTTACGATCGATGCGTCGCAGTTGGCCGCGACGAATTTCGCCGCGCCCGAGCAGCTGTGGCGCAGCACGAAGATATCCGTGCGCATCGCCTGCATATTTCTGATAGTGTCGATCAGCGTCTCGCCCTTTTTCGTGCTACTATCTGCAGCCGTGAAATTTACGCTGTCCGCGCCCAGGCGCTTGGCTGCGATCTCAAAGCTCGTGCGGGTGCGGGTGGAGTTTTCAAAAAACGCGTTGATGACCGTCTTGCCGCGAAGCGAGTCGGATTTTTTGACGTCAGAGCGGTTGAGCGCTTTAAACTCGCGCGCCAGATCGATGAAGTCGTAGATGTCCTCGCGGCTCAGATCCTGCGCGCTAAGAAGATGCTTTAGCTTATACATTCCCTCTCCTTTTTTTGGGCCGAATTTAGCCGTAATTGTATAAAAAAATCTCTGATAAAATTTTAAAATTTAAGAGCTGGGCTCAAATTTAGGCGCGGAATTTTGCTTGGAATTTCATTTGAGATCACATACGAAGCGCGGACGGAATTTTAAAATTTTACCCGGGGCGGCATGCGGGATTTTAAAATTTTACCTACGGCGAGCGATGAATACAGCGCGTAAATTTGAAATTTAATGAAACGGCGCAAACTATGAAATAGTCGCGTAAATTTAAAATTTTAAGAAGCGGGTGTGGAGGACAGAGCAGCCGCGCAAATTTAAAGTGTACGTAAAATTTGTAAATTTAGCAGATGCGGCACAGGCGCTCGCGCTGTGCGGCTCGCCGCTACTTTTTGCGGACGCTATAAATTTAGCGGGCGAAGCGAAGCGGTTTTGATCGGCGTAGCCCGATCGGGGCGCGTAAAATTTAGCGCCCGAGCGCGGGGCACAAAATTTTAACTCCCGAGTGCGGGATGTAAACCGGCCTTGCGCGGGTTTTTTGCAAACTGAAATCGTGCAACGAAAAAATTTCCATGCGCCGCAACGCGCATGCCGCAAAATGATGAAATTTAAAAAATATTACGCCGAGAGGATTAAATTTTAAAAAAGCCCGCGCCGAAAGATGATGATATTTAACAATGCTCGCGGCTCGCACGCAAAAATTTAAACCGCCGTCCGAGCAAAATTAACGAAACCGCCACGCCTAGCAAATTTAATAAAATTTAGCATCGTTTCTCTGCGAGCATTCGCCACAACAAACAAATTTAAGCGAAATTTAGCCGCGATTAAATTCTAAAGCTTTGCCCGCCGGCGTCGCCTCTCTGATCCAAGCGTCTGTCGCACTCTTTCGGAGACTTGCCGCTTTCCTGCGGGTGGTAGTTGCAACAAAAAATTTGAGCAAAATTTAGCGTCGCTTAAATTCTAAAACTTTGCCTATCGGTCTCCTCTTCAAGCTCAGAATTATCATCGCGCTCCTGCGAGCGCCCGCCGCGCGGCCCCTGCTGCGGCGCGACGCCAAAGCCCTCCAAGACCTTGCCTAGGCTATCGTTTGCGTCTTTGATGATGCCCTGCAGGCTTTCGCCCATTTTATCGAGGTTTTTACCCGCCTCGCGCGCCGCTGCCTCGCCCTGTTTTAGCAGATCCTCGATCCTATCGGCGTTGCGAGCGGCGAAATCGTTCAAGACTTCGGGCGCTTTTTTCTGCAAATTTTGCAAAGTCTCGCCCAAAGCTTTAGCATCGTTTGCAAGCTCGTCTATCGTAGAGTTTAGATCGGAGTTTTGCTTGCGCTCAAGGCCCTGCGGCATGGAATTTTGCGTGGAGTTTTGAGCGGAATTTTGCCCCGAGCTATCCGCGCTTTTATTAAAATTTTGCCCTTGATTACCCGCGCTAAAATTCTGTTCCGAACGCGTGCTTTGCTCGCGATCTTGCGCGTCCGATCCGCCGTCGCAGCCGCCTAAAACACACGCCGCAGCTAGCGCCAAAATAAAATTTCGCGCCGCATTTATAAAGCTAAAATCGTTTATAAAACTAAAATTTCTAGCGCGACACTCTGAGATAAAATTTAGTCCGCCCTGCGCTGAGATAAAATTTCGCCCACCGCTAGCCCGAGTAAAATTCTGCCCGCCCTGCGTCGAAGTAAAATTTCGCCCGCCATCCGCCGAATCGAAATTTTGCCATCGTTCAAAGCCCAGCTCGCCGCTTGCTCGGATAAAATTCTGCGCCGAATCGCCTCCGCACCCTTTCAAAATTCGTCTTTTCAAAATCCGCTCCTTTAAATTTCATCTCTCGCAGGCGCGCTTGGAAGCCGCCCGAAAAACAGATCGCTTCTAAGCTTCAAAAGCAAGCAGATAGCGATATCGGCGCTTTGTTCGCGGATGTAGTTTCGATCGCCTTTTAGATGAAATTCCCCGACGATCTGTTTGCCGCCCTGCTCCTTCGCGCCGATAAAGACCGTCCCTACGGGCTTTTGCGCGCTTCCGCCGCCGGGGCCCGCAATACCGCTTACCGCAAGAGCGAAGCTCGCCCCGCTGCTTTGCAGCGCACCCTCCAGCATCTCGCCCACGGTCTGCGCGCTGACCGCGCCGTAGCGCGCGAGCGTATCTTCGCCTACGTTGAGCCAGAGATTTTTTATCTCGTTGGCGTAGCTTACGAGCGAGCCGTCGAAAACGTCGCTCACGCCCGCGACTGCGCCGAATTTTGCAGCGATGAGCCCTGCGGTGCAGCTTTCGGCAAAGGTGATCTTAGCGCCTATTTCGCGCAGCCTATCCACCACAAAGCCCATAAAATCGCCGCCTTCGATGTAGCAGCTCTCATAATACTTGCCGACGCTTTGCAAAAATGCGTCCAGCGCTCCGAATTTCATCGCACTGGCGCGCACGAGCAGCAAAAAGGAGCTGGGCCTGCTGATCGTAAGCGAAATTTTATAGCTGATCGCAAGGCTTTCTAGGCGCTGCTTTACGCTTTCGTATTCGCAATCGAAAAGATAAAAACTCTCGCCCGCGCTCGGCGCGTCTTGAAGGATCGGCGGCAAGCTTTGCAAGCAAAGCGCCTTGATCACGTTTACCGAGCAGCCTCTGACGTTTAGCAGGAAGCTGTTTTTCGCCACCGTGCGCGCCATCGAGGGCGCTAGGGTTTCTCCATTTTTCAGCTCGAGCGAATCGAAAGAGAGTGTCGATAAAATTTTACCAACAACCGCGTAGGCGGAGTTTGCCGCAAAGATCGTGATAAAATCGTACGAATCGATCATCTTTTCAAGCGCGAAGGGCAAAACCTTATCGTTTTCGCTTAAGAATTTCAGATCGTCGATCCGCCCGAAAACCCGCTCGTAGCTGCGAGAAATATAGCTCATCAAAGCCGCGTCGTAGCGGATCTCCTCGCCGATTACAAGGATGATATTTTTCATAAAAACCCTCATTAAATTTTCGCACATTATAGCATAAACGCAGACTGCTCTTTCAGAGCTTTTTAATGGCGTTTTGGATAAACTTCACAAATTTTTTAAGACACGAAAAGGTACAAATATGGACTACAAAGATACTCTCTTTCTTCCTACTACGGATTTTGCGATGCGAGGCGCACTGCCGCAAAACGAACCTGCGCGGTTTAAGGCATGGTACGACGAGCGTAAAATTTACGAAAAGATGAAGGCCAAACGCAAGGGCGCAAGCGTCAGCTTTAATATCCACGACGGCCCGCCGTATGCCAACGGACACCTCCACATCGGCCACGCGCTGAATAAAATTTTAAAAGACATCATCACCAAAACTCATTATTTTTTCGGCGAGGATATCCGCTACGTGCCGGGCTGGGACTGCCACGGTCTGCCGATCGAGCAGCAAGTAGAGATCAAACTAGGCGAGCGGAAAAAATCGCTTTCAAAAGTGCAGATCCGCGAGCTTTGCAGACAGCACGCCAAAGAGTTCATCGACGTGCAGCGCAATGAATTTAAAGATATGGGGATTTTGGGCGACTGGGACGATCCGTATCTGACGCTAAAATTTGAGTTTGAAGCTGAAATTTACAAAGCGCTCTGCCAGATCGCGAAAAAAGGAATTCTGATCGAGCGCTCAAAGCCCGTATTTTGGAGCTGGGCGGCAAAAAGCGCGCTTGCAGAAGCCGAGGTCGAATACAAAGACAAAGAGGATTACTCGATCTTCGTGGCGTTCGATCTAAGCAGTGAAGCGAATGCCAAAATCGGCGCAAAGGGCGCTAAAGCGGTCATCTGGACGACCACGCCTTGGACGCTGCCTGCAAACGGCGCGATATCTTTAAACCCGAATGAAATTTACGCGCTGACGAGCGAAAATTTGATCCTTGCCAAACCTCTGGTCGAAGGCCTCGTAAGCCTGGGCATCACGAAGGGCAAGATCGTAAAAGAATTTGGGGCTGCCGAGCTTGAGGGCTTAAACGCGATCAACCCGCTAAACGATAGGGCTTCGAAATTTATCCTCGGCGAGCACGTCCTGATGGACGGCGGCACCGGGCTCGTGCATACGGCTCCGGGACACGGCGAGGACGATTATTTCGTAGGGCTTAAATACGGCATCGAAGTGCTGATGCCGGTGGATGAGGGCGGCTGTTTCGATCAAACCCTTAAAACTAAAAAGCTCTTCCGCGAAGACGTCGTGGATGAGCTCGTAGGGATGCATATTTTCAAAGCAAACGAGAGAATTTTACAGATCCTAGGCTCCGCGCTTATCAAATCCGGTAAATTCGTCCACTCCTATCCGCACTGCTGGCGCACGCACAAGCCGGTGATCTACCGCGCGACTAAGCAGTGGTTTATCGCGATGGACGAGCCCAAGCTTAGCGGCAAGACGCTGCGCCAAGTAGCCCTTGAAGAGATCGAAAAGGTTAAATTTTATCCGCAAAGCGGCATCAACCGCCTAAGCTCGATGATAGAAAACCGCCCCGATTGGTGTATCTCTCGCCAGAGGGATTGGGGTGTGCCGATCGCGTTTTTCCGCGACAAAAGCACCAAAGAGCCGATCTTTGATGAGAAAATTTTAGATAATATCTACGAAATTTTTAAGGCCAAAGGCGCGGATGCTTGGTGGCAGATGGAAATTTCGGAGCTCTTGCCGCAAGATAGCGGCTATAAGCCTGAAAATTTAGAAAAAGTGATGGATATCTTAGACGTTTGGTTTGAGAGCGGCTCGACATGGAAGGCGGTGCTGCAAAGCGGCGTTTATGATGCGGGCAAATTCCCTGCGGATATGTATCTTGAGGGCAGCGACCAACATCGCGGCTGGTTTCAAAGTTCATTACTTCTGAGCTGCGCGATCAACGAATGCGCGCCGTACAAGAGCATCCTCACTCACGGATTTACCGTCGATGAGAAGGGTCAAAAGATGAGTAAGTCCGTCGGAAACGTCGTCTATCCGCAAGAGGTCGCAAAGAGCCACGGCGTGGAAATTTTACGCCTGTGGGTCGCGATGAGCGATTACTCGACCGATCTAAAGATCAGCGACAATATCCTAAAGCAGGTAAGCGAGCAGTAACGCAAGATCCGAAATACTATAAGATTTCTGCTCGCAAGCACCAGCGATCTGGGCGAGATCGAGACGAGCAATTTTACGCGGCTTGACCGCTGGATCCTAACGCGCGCGGCAAACGCCTTTGCGGGCGCGGAAGCGGCGTTTAGAAACTACGATTTTTCAAAGGGCTTCAATCAGCTACTAAATTTCTTAAGCGCCGATCTGAGCGGAATTTATCTTGATATCTGCAAAGATAGGCTCTACTGCGACGCACCCGACGAACCGCGCCGCAGAAGCGCGCAAAGCGCGATCGCTCTGATTACGCGAGCACTGCTGCCTCTGATCGCGCCTACGCTAACCTATACGATCGACGAAGTGATGCAGTTTGCGCCGAATATCATCAAAGAGGGCAAGGAGGACGTCTTTGATCTGATCTATAAGCCGATAGAATTTGACGATTTCATAGAATTTGACGAAATTCTAATCAAATCGAGAGAGAAATTTTTCGAACTCATCGACGCACTGAAAAAGGACAAGATCATCAAATCTACGCTCGAGCTGGTTTTAGAAACGAGTTCGAACGAAATTTTATCAAACGACATCCTAGGCGTAGCGGATTGGTACATGGTAAGCGACGTGGACACTCTGCAAAGCGGGCAGGCTCTAGCGGAGTTTAAGATAAACGACGAAATTTTCCGCCTCGTAAAATCCTCTAAACACAAATGCCCGAGATGCTGGAAATTTAACGCAAAAGAGCCTGATGAGCTCTGCCCGCGCTGCGCGAAGGTCATGCATGCTCGCTAGCCCCATAAGTCTTGGCTTCGTATTTTTTACGATCGCGCTGATCTGCGTAGCAACGGGCGTGGGAATCTATTTCGTGAATAAATTTAAGGATGGCAGATGATAAGTTTGAAAGAGGCTCTAAAGCTGAGCGCGGATGAAATTTCGGCGCTTAGAGCGGAGCTAAAGGATAAAATTTTAAAAACCAAAGAGCTCGGCGCCTACGTCGAGCAGCTCACGGGCGAGGCTCTAAACATCAGCGGCGAGGGCGTACCGATCGCGATCAAAGATAACATTCAGGTAAAAGATTGGAGCGTGACCTCGGCGAGTAAAATTCTGCAAGGCTACGTCGCGCCATACGACGCGACGGTGATCAAAAAGCTACGGAAGCGCGGTTTGGCGCCGTTTGGACGAACTAATATGGATGAGTTTGCGATGGGAAGCACGACTGAGAGCTCATTTTACGGCAAAACACTAAACCCACTAAATCACGCTCATGTCCCAGGTGGCAGTAGCGGTGGCTCAGCAGCAGCAGTCGCAGCTGGCCTTGCAGTCGCAGCACTTGGTAGCGATACTGGTGGCTCGATCCGCCAGCCAGCGGCATTTTGCGGATGCGTGGGCTTTAAGCCAACCTACGGCAGAGTGAGCAGATACGGCCTTGGCGCATACTCAAGTAGCCTTGATCAGATAGGACCTATCGCTCAAAACGTAGAAGACGCAGCCATTTTATATGACGCGATCGCTGGACATGACCCAAAAGATAGCACGAGCGCAGATGTGCCGTTTGTTAGCGTTAGCGACAAGATAGATGGTAACAAAAAACTAAAAATTTGTGTCATCAAAAACTACGTCGAAAACGCAAGTGAGCAGACAAAAGCTGCTTTAAATTTAGCTATAGAGAAGCTAAAATCACACGGCCACAGCGTAACTTACACAAATTTTGAAGACTCAAAATATGACGTCGCTGCCTACTACATCATCGCAACCGCAGAGGCAAGTGCAAATTTAAGCCGCTACGATGGCGTGAGATATGGCAGACGCGCAGATGCTAGAAATTTAAAAGAGCTATATGTAAATTCGCACTCAGAGGGCTTTGGCGAAGAGGTAAAAAGAAGAATTCTACTTGGTACATTTGTGCTAAGTAGCGGATACTACGATGCTTACTATATCAAAGCGCAAAAAGCAAGAGCGCATATAAAAGCTCAATACGAGAAAATTTTAGAAGAAAATGATCTCATCTTCATGCCAGTTGCTCCAAGCACAGCTTATAAATTTGGAGCACACAGCGATCCACTTCAAGCCTATCTAAGCGACATCTACACGATTAGCGTAAATTTAGCAGGCCTACCAGCTATCTCTGTGCCAGTTGGCAAAGATGATCAAAATTTAAACGTGAGCGCCCAGCTCATCGCAAAAGCTTGGGACGAACAGACCTTGATAAATGGTGCTAAGAGCCTAGAAAATTTAATAAAAGGATAAAAATATGAAGATAGTAAAGAGAGCTTTAACATTTGAGGATGTGCTTCTTGTACCGCAATATTCTGAAATTTTGCCAAAGCAAGTTGATGTCAAAACCAGAATCAGCAAAAACGTCACGCTAAATATCCCGATCGTCTCTGCTGCGATGGATACGGTGACTGAGCATAGAACTGCTATCATGATGGCAAGGCTTGGCGGTATCGGCGTCATCCACAAAAATATGGACATTGAAAGCCAAGCAAAAGAGGTCAAACGCGTCAAAAAAAGCGAAAGTGGCGTCATCATCGATCCTATCTTTATAAATCCAGAAGCGACCGTGGCTGAAGCTCTAAGCCTTATGTCAGATCTTCATATTTCAG
>CALHQN010000108.1 GCA_938036585.1 uncultured Campylobacter sp. | reverse complement strand
GCGTGTAGCCGCCCGATTTTTTGCTGTCGTAGGCAAAATACGCCTGCGCGTAAAGATCGGTTTTATCGCCGATGATTTTGACGGAATTTTTATTCGCGCCCACGGTGCCGTCCGCGCCAAGGCCATAAAACAAGCACTCGATCTCATCCTCGTAACCGAGCGAAATTTTATCTCCCACGGGTAGCGACAGATGCGTCACGTCGTCGTCAATACCGATCGTAAAGCCGTTTTTAGGCTCGTCCGTCTTTAAATTTTCATACACGGCGATTAGCTGCGCAGGATCAACGTCTTTGGAGCTTAGGCCATACCTGCCGCCCACGATGAGCGGGGCGTCCGCGCGCCCGTAAAAAGCGGCTTTTATATCCAGATACAGCGGCTCGCCGAGGCTGCCGGGCTCCTTCGTGCGATCGAGCACGGCGATTTTACGCACGCTTTTAGGCATCGCGGCGAAGAGATATTTGAGGCTGAAAGGCCTGTAGAGATGCACTTTTAGCACGCCTACCTTCTCGCCCTTCGCGTTTAGATGATCGACCACCTCCTCAAGGGCTTGATTGACCGAGCCCATCGCGACGATCACGCGCTGCGGCTCACTTGCACCGTAATAGACGAAAGGCGCATACGACCGCCCCGTGATCTTTGAAATTTCGCTCATATACTCCGCGACGATGTCCGGAAGCGCGTCGTAAAATTTATTGGTTAGCTCGCGCGTCTGAAAATACACGTCGTCGTTTTGCGCCGTACCGCGAGTTTTAGGATGTTCGGAGTTTAGCGCGTCGGCTCTAAATTTACGCACTGCCTCGCGATCCAGCAAGCGATCAAACTCGGCATAGTCCATCACTTCGATCTTTTGAATTTCATGGCTAGTGCGAAATCCGTCGAAAAAGTGCAAAAACGGCACTCGCCCCTTAATCGCCGCAAGATGCGCGATACCGCCCAGATCCATCACCTCCTGCACGCTGTCGCTTGCGAGCATCGCAAAGCCGCTTTGGCGACAGGCGTAGACGTCTTGATGATCGCCGAAAATTGAAAGAGCCTGCGCCGCAAGCGCGCGCGCCGCGACGTGAATAACGCCCGGAAGCATTTGGCCCGCGATCTTGTACATATTTGGAATTTTTAGCAAAAGCCCCTGCGATGCGGTGTACGTCGTCGTAAGCGCGCCCGCCTGGAGTGAGCCGTGCACGGTGCCCGCTGCGCCGCCCTCGCTTTGCATCTCGACTACTTTAACGGGCATGCCGAAGAGGTTTTTCTTGCCCTGCGATGCCCAAATATCGGTGTAATCCGCCATAGGCGAGCTAGGTGTGATAGGATAGATGCCCGCGACCTCGGTGAAGGCGTATGAGACGTAAGCCGCCGCCTCGTTTCCGTCCATCGTTTTCATAACTTTTGCCATTTTTCGTCCTTTGGAATTATCAAATTTCGCTAATTTTACATATTTATTGCTTAAAAATTTAAATGCCTCGCAAACCCGGTAAAATTTGCTAGGTTTTGCGAAGCGGCGGCTAAATTTAGGCGCGGCGGATATATTTTTAAAGAGAAAGTAATTTGAAATTTCATCCCAAGCGGCAAATCTTAAGGACGGCGGATTTAAGGCTTGCTTTTTGATTAACCGCTTTGGATATGCGCTAGAGTTTGTTTGGAGCCGCGGCAAGATTTTTAAACGGCTAAATTTACTTTTAAGCTTGGCAAGAACTCGGTTTGCAGAATTTCGTCGCAACCGCGCAGCCAAGCAGTATCATAAAGGTCGCCAGCCAGCCCTGTATCGAAAAATAGGCCACCGACACCAAGCAGTTCGCGACAGTGCAGCCCCCGGTTAAAACGGCGCCTATACCCATCAAAAAGCCGCCGAAAACGCGCTTTGGATACTCGTTTGCGGGCAGAGATTTCAGCTCAAGCCCGCCCGACAAAAGAGCGCTTACAAAAGAGCCCGTCAAAATCCCCACCGCAAAGAGGCTGCCCCAATTCAGATATCCGTCCTGCCCCGTCACGAGATATTCCATGACGTTCGCGCTGGGCACCGCGACGCTAAAGCCGAACTGCCTACCGGTTTGCGCGCTGAGATACCAGGCCAAAACGCCCAAAAGACCGATCAGCACGGCGCCAAAGAAGAGATGAAATTTTTTCTCAAATAGCAGGTATGCCGCGCCGCGAAGACGGTGCGCAGGGGTGGGGCCGAGCTGTTTTTGCGAGAGCGAAATTTTAACCGTGACCGCCGTTATGAGGATCAGAGCCGTCACCAAAACCCACGGCGAAATTTTAAGAAGGTCTTGGACGCTGCTTGCCTGCAGGGTTTGCTCGTTAAGCGCGCCGAGCGGCCGCCTTAGCGGGCCCGAATATCCGCAAGCCATCGTGATCGAAAATGCAAGCAGCACCAAAAGCGGCGCAACCCCTCCTTCGCCCGTCCTGACCCAGCTTTCGCTCGCGCAGTATCCGCAGATAACCATCCCCAGCCCGAGCAAAAATCCGCCGATAAGCGTCGCAAAAATCGGTACTTTATGATCGGGAATCCGGATAAGTCCGAAGTGAGCAAGCACGAAAAAGCCCACGGCTTGGATGCTCACGGCGATCAAAAGGGCGGCGAGAAAGCGGAAATTTTTTTGTAAAAATATGTTTTGAAAGCCCGAATTGAAGCAGAATTGAGTTCTTTGAAGCAAGACGCCAAAGGCGATACCCACGAATAAACCGCTAATCATATCTTAAGCCTTGCGGAAAATTTTACGTTATTGTATTGCCAAAAAAATAAAACTAAGTTGAAATTTTATTCATTCAGATAAAAATTTTCATTTAAATCTCGCGATAAATTTAGCCGGCGGCGTGCTCGTTTGTCCTTGC
>CALHQN010000107.1 GCA_938036585.1 uncultured Campylobacter sp. | reverse complement strand
TATTATGCCCAGGTCACCGCACCGCTCAGGCGGCTTGCCGACCGCTACGCCACCGTCACTATCGCTCATAGTAAGACGAAAAACCTAAAGCAGCTTTGCGCAGATGCCGATATTTTGGTAGCAGCGGTCGGTAGGACACACTTTGTGGGTGCCGATATGGTAAAACAAGGCGCGGTAGTGATCGATGTGGGGATTAATCGCGGCGGCGACGGCAAACTAAGAGGCGACGTCGATTTTGACGCGGTTGCACCAAAATGCTCGCTAATTACCCCCGTGCCCGGAGGCGTGGGGCCGATGACGATCGCGATGCTTTTGAGCAACACGATAAAATCTGCGAAAAATCGCTTAAAACAAAGAGCTTAAATGAAAATACTAAGTAAAATTTACAAATTTTTATCGAGTTGGACGGGAACGGTCATCGTCGTTTTATTTGTCATTCTTTTTGTGGCGCAAGCCTTCGTGATCCCCAGCGGATCGATGCGCACTACGCTTTTGGAGGGTGATTTTTTATTCGTTAAAAAATTTAGCTACGGCATCCCGACTCCGCATATTCCGTTTGTAGAGTGGCAGGTTGCTCCAGATAGCGACGGCGATGGGCATATCATCCGCGGCGAGGGCCCTAAGCGCGGCGACATCGTGGTTTTCCGCTATCCGATCGATGTTAAAGTGCACTTCGTAAAGCGAAATTTTGCGGTCGGCGGCGACGAGGTGATTTTCGATCTGAATAATTTTTATCTCCGTCCGCACGAAGGCGACGAGTTTATCGACGCAAACTACGATGCGAGCGACATCGTGATCTTAGGCGGCGAAAAATATGTCAAGGAGCCGTATAAATTTAAAGGTATCCACTACGATCCAAATAATCGAAGCTCGATGCTGGCAAACGTCAAAGCTGCGCTTGATGGGGGTAAATTTGCTATGAAGCCCGTCAGTCTAAGCGAGATCGGGCAAAATTTCGAAAGCATGGGGCAGAGCTTAAATGCCTTTTATATTAAAGTGCCGCAAGATGAGTATTTTATGATAGGTGACAATCGCAATAACTCTGCCGATAGCCGCTTTTGGGGCACAGTGCCGTATCGCCTGATCGTCGGCAAGCCGTGGTTTACCTATTTTAGCATCGATTCGGATCGCAAGATCCGCTGGGAGCGCATCGGACGCTTCGTCGATACCTTGCAAAACGACGAAAGCTTGATCTACGAGCAAAAATAAAGGGGCAAAGATGCGGGTGGATAAAATTTTCATAGCTAGCGATCACGCGGGCTTTGAGGCCAAGGAGCAAGCCAAAAAAGTTCTCGCCGCCTTAGGTTACGAAGCGGTCGATCTCGGCACGCACAGCGCCGAAATAAGCGTGGATTACCCAGATTTTGCTGGCGCGCTGGCGGAT
>CALHQN010000106.1 GCA_938036585.1 uncultured Campylobacter sp. | reverse complement strand
GCTATAATTACGATAGCAAATCAAGCTCTATAGCAGCAGGTATAGGCATAAGCGGCAGTAAAACAACCTCCGATCCTTCTCGTCCTTATGCCATAAGCAACAACATAGTAAGGTATTCAAATTCCAAACTTTCAAGCATAAACGCTAACTACTCCAGATCCAAATCAAGCACTACGGTAAAACAGACCGTGCTATCTAGTATAACCGCTAAAGAGTTAAATATAGAAGTAGGATCTAATACCGATCTAAAAGGTTCACTAATAGCCGCAGGCTACTATGATGAGAATGGAAATTTCATAGATAACGGCAAGCTTAGATTAAAAACGAATACCTTAACATTCTCAAATTTAAGTAACACCAGATACGATAAATCAAATTCTTTAAGCATAGGAACCAATTATGCTTTTAAAGATCCGCAACAAGAAGGGGGAAACAAAGAGGGCGAGAGTGCTCAAGCCAAAGAGAGCAAGAACGCTGAAAGTAAAGATAGTGCCACCGACCCTAAGTCTAAAATTTCATCGATTAACTACGCTAATAATAGAAACCTATCCTACTCTATAAGTAAAAGCTTAGCTACTATAGGAAAAGGAGAGCTTATAGTAGGAGATAAAGATATAAGCTCTTTAAGCAAAGATGAGCTTGCTTCTTTACAATCCGATCCTAACAATAAAGCTCTATATAACTCAGACGATCTTACGAGATTAAACAGAGATAGCTCCAAGCTAAGCAAAGAGCTCTACTCTACAAAGCTAAACTCCAATGTTGATGCAAGCGTGGATATGAGGTTGTTTAGCGAAGGGGGAAGGAATGAGATAAAGGATGAGCTTAATAGGGGGAGTGCGATAGAAAAATCCTTAGAGATGCTTATAAAAACCGGGGATTTTTCTTTCAATGAAAACGTAGCGGAATATGCAAACGCTTATGAGTTAAGTAAGGCTTATGGTAAAGATTTAAGCTCGGTACTAATGGATGAAAAAGTAGGCATCAACACTAAAGAGCAGGTAATAAAATCTCTAGTAGATGCTTATGCAAAAGCTAATGGTTTAAATTTAGAAGGTATTAAAGTAAAACTAATATCCGATGCCAATGCGAAGGGTAAAAATGGCAATCCTTTTAAAGGGAATTTCGACTCTTTAAGCAAAACTATCACTCTGAATTTAGCCAATACGTCGGATATAAAAACATTTGCTCAAACCCTAGGACATGAAATAAGCCATGCTATAGACTACAAAAAAGGACGCTTTATCCCTGGCGGCGAGGCTATGAATAGATATGCCGATATAAAGGGCGATCACTTTGCGGACTATCTCGAAAGGGGCTTGGATATAACGGGCTCAAAGATAAATTTAGGGGATAAACTGCCTAGCTACGATAAATACGACAAGATCAATAAGGCTCTGCTAGAACATAATCTTAAGAATTTTAATAGCACGGATAAGAGATGGAGCGATAATGCGGATAAAGAAGACGGTAATATAAAAAGATTTAATAGTATACTGGGTTATATATCCAAAAGCGAAATAATGGTCTTTGATCCTTTAGAAGGCCTTATAGATATTAATGACCCAGACAGAATTAAGACGTTTCCTATGGGATGGAGACCGAAACCTGTCGGCAGAGCCGAAGCATCCAAGATTACGCTACCTACTAAAGAAGATGCAATTAAAATTTTTAATACAACAGGCAAAGAAGGGGATAGCTGGAGAGTAAAAGTTGTTAAAGATAAGAAAACACTAGACGACACATGGAATACATTAACCAAAGATGCTAAAGAGATTGGATCTAAAGTGGATACTTATGGAAAAGAGATAAAAAGGATGCAATTTGAAGATGGTACAGTATTACAATATAGGCTAAAATCTAAAAGCGGTGGCGAAACGATAGAGATAGTAGTAAAAGGAGAAAAACCAAGAAAAATTCATATAGAATAGATCGGGTAAAAGAGATGCTATGAAATTTAAAATTTTAGAACCAAACGAACGATACGGTTGGGTTTTTAGCCAAGATGAAAGACTTTTCAAAGCTTTCGGATTTAACGAAAATGGGCCATTTCTTAAGATATTGCCCAAAACCCCAAATGTCGAGAAAAAAGATATTTTAGATTACTTTGCGTATAGGATTTTTTGTCTATGCGAATGGTTTGAATTAGATTCAATGATTGCGGATGATTACGACTATATGCTACCACCATATGAAGATAATCCTGAAATTTCAGCTTATCCTACATATGCGGGAGAATACTTCGGAGTAATGGGGCAGCTATTTTTAGGGGGTATGATAGATTTCGGCATAGAGGGCGGAAATCTAAGAGAGAAGGGAACTGACTTTAATACAAATTTATCGAAAATCGATTTAGGTATGTCGCTTTATGAAAAATGGATATATTTCAGGGATAACTTCTTTTATGGGTATAAATTCTTAGAGGAGGACAAAATAACTCCCCAAGCAGAGATAACTTGGAAAAACCCTAACACATGGAGCAGATTTAGTCATTGGATATGTATGACTAAGGTCGGCAAAGAGTATTGTGATAAAATTTTAAAGCCGAAGCTTTATGAAAAGTATAAGGATGTGGTTATAGAGGTGTAGGTAGTATGAAAAAGGAGGAGTACTTGAAATTTAAGCCCATAACAATAATTTGCCTCTTTTGCATATTGCTTGTAAACCTAACCGCCGCCCTCATCTCCCAAGGATCTGCCGCATCCTCTAGCTGGGTTACCTGGGGCTTTAGCGTCGGAGCCTCCGCAGAGCTTAGTGGAACCACTTCCAAAGATAGTTCCAAATCAAGTAGATCCGTAGCCTCTAATCTTAGCGGCAAGAATATTAAAATTTTAACTGATAGCAATAAAGATACCGCTATAAATATCAAAGGCTCAAATTTATATGCCAGTAACGATATATACCTAAACACCCATAATCTATTTATGGAAGCTTCGCAAGATAGCTATGAAGCTAAGCAAAGTTCTAAAACCGTAAGCGGAAGAGTATCCGCTACCATGTATGGAGGCGGAGGAGGAAGCGCAGGGCTTGATTACTCTAAAAGCAATATGAAAGAGGAAAGCCTTAGCCACAATAACGCTAAAGTTTATGCAGGACATAATATATATGCCTTAGCTAGTAACGATGCTTTAATAAAAGGGGCTAACCTTAGAGCGGATAACGCTTTAGCTTTAAAGGTAGGACATGATCTAAGCCTTCATAGCTTAAGAGATAGCTATAATTACGATAGCAAATCAAGCTCTATAGGGGCAGGTATAGGCATAAGCGGCAGTAAAACACAAAGATTAAGGTTTTTATCCGCAAAATTCAAAAATTCCCAATAAGGTAATAAAATGAAATTTTTAAAGCAATACAAAAACATTATTCTATTACCAGTTTTGCTGATTATTTCGTTTTTTGTTTTTCGTATGATTTATACGGAAATAATTAGCGAGTGTGCCCCAATAAGGCTCTTTTCAAAAAATTCTCTAAGTAATAGCGGTTATGTTAAGTTAAAAGCAAAATGTATAAAAAAGGCTTTGGAAAATGACGATAATCACCTTATTATGCAGTATTTTAAAAGAGAAACGAGCGAGTGTCTTAAAATTATTGATGAACCGTCAAAAATCCCACATAATTTGATTAGAGTTAATAGTTTTGAAGAGTGGAAAAAACTAAGACTTACAGATACCGACAATATAATTTGTCCTATTGGTAATCCTAAAAAGAGCGATATTGGCAATGAAAGCAAATAAATTCACAAATTATTCAAATTTACGAAGTTGGGACTGCTCATCAAGCAAAATATTAGCCGCAATTTGAAGTGTAAATTTCAAAATTTACTATTTTGCGCCGCGTGTTTTTTGTGACCGTATATCCGATAAATTTAGAAGGGCGCCGCAAAAGGTGCCGTCAAAAAAGCGAAATTTAACGCGAAATTTTATATAATCTTGCGATTTAATGTGAGGAGATAGGATGAATAAAAAGGCGTATTTCGGGAGTTTCGGCGGGCAGTTCGTGCCTGAGACGGCGATGTTTGCGCTCGAGGAGTTGGAGGATGCGTACAGCACCATAGCGCAGACTAAGGAATTTAAAGACGAGCTGGGTTACTTGCTGCGCGAATATGCGGGGCGTCCGACGCCGCTGTATCACGCTGCGCGCCTTAGCGAGCACTACGGGCATGAAATTTATCTAAAGCGCGAGGATCTTAATCACACGGGCGCTCATAAAATCAACAATGCCCTTGCGCAGGCGCTGTTAGCTAAGAAGATGGGCAAAAAAAAGGTCATCGCAGAAACCGGCGCAGGCCAGCACGGCGTGGCGACGGCGACGGCAGCGGCGCTATTCGGGCTTGAGTGCGACGTGTATATGGGCGAGACCGACGCCGCGCGCCAACAGCTCAACGCCTTTAGGATGCAGCTTTTGGGTGCAAATTTAATCAAAATCGGCACCGGATTAAAAACGCTCAAAGAGGCCACCACCGCGGCGATTCAGGCGTGGGTAAACGAGATTGAGAGCGTATTTTACGTCATCGGCTCGGCGGTCGGGCCGCATCCGTATCCGAAGATGGTTAGGGATTTTCAAAGCGTCATCGGCGCCGAGACTAGATCGCAGCTCGCAAGCAAGGGGCTCAAGGTCGATTACGTCCTAGCCTGCGTAGGAGGCGGAAGCAATGCGATAGGAATTTTTAGCGCGTTCGTGGATGATCCTAGCGTGCAGCTCGTGGGCATCGAGGCGGGCGGCTTGAGCGCACAAACCCCTTATCACGCAGCGACTATTACCAATGGGCGCGCGGGCATCATCCACGGTATGAAAACGATCGTGCTACAGGATAAATTCGGCATGATCGAGCCTGTTCACAGCATCTCGGCGGGGCTTGATTATCCTGGAGTGGGCCCGGAGCACGCACATCTACACGAGATAAGTCGCGCAAAATACGAAGCGGTAACCGACGATGAGTGCATCACGGCGCTTAAGCTGCTTTCTAGGCTTGAGGGCATTATCCCCGCGATCGAAAGCGCGCACGCGTTAGCGTATTTAGAAAAGCTCTGTCCGCAGTTAAAAGGCAGAAAAACGATCGTCGTAAACGTGAGCGGCAGGGGCGATAAGGATATGGATACCGTGATGAACTATAAAAAAGGAACGATTTATGGATAAGATCAAAGCGGCCTTTGCGGGCAAAAAGGCGAACATCGGCTATATCGTGGCGGGATATCCGAGCCCCGCGCACACGAAGGAGTTTTTGTCAAATTTAGACGAAAGTGCGATCGATCTGCTTGAGATCGGCATCCCGTATTCCGATCCACTCGCGGACGGTCCGGAAATTTTTAAGGCGAGCTTCTCCGCGGTGCAAAACGGCGTAAACGCGGGCACAGTATTTGAAATTTTAAAAGAGGTGCAGACGCGCAAGCCGCTTGTGTTTTTGGTCTATTACAACGTGATCTTTGCCTACGGCGCGCGCGAGTTTGTAGCGCAGGCGGCGCGCTACGGCATCAGCGGACTAATAATCCCCGATCTGCCGTATGAGGAAAACGAGGAAATTTTCGCGCTTTGCGAGGAGTTCGGTATCGCGCTCATCCCGCTTATTAGCGTTACGAGCGAGCACCGCGCCGCGCGAGTTTTGAGCCGCGCACGAGGCTTCATCTACGGCGTGGGCGCTATCGGCGTGACCGGAAGCAAGCAAACTCCGATCTCGCGCCTTAAAAATATGGTCGCAGATCTTAAAAAAATGAGCGATCTTCCCGTGGCGATCGGCTTTGGTATCCGCAACTCTAGCGATGTTCGCGCCACCAAAGAATACGCAGACGGCGCTATCATCGGCACCGCGATCGTAAATTTATGCGCGAACTACGGCGGGCACGATCTGCAAGACAAGATCGCCGAACTTTTTAATTAACGGGAAGAGTATGAAAAAGATATTTTTGATTTTAATCGCAAATTTTTGTCTCGGCGCCAATCTGATGCAATACGATCTTTTCAACCACGACGACAGCGTCGACATTGCCTTGGCGTTTGACTCCGCATACAAGCCCGACATCGTGCGCCGCGTCGATGGGCAGTCGATGAGCCTTATTTTAAAGGGGCTCGGCGGCGATGAGAAATTTAACGAAATGCGTACCAACCAAAAGGTGCTTAAAAGCTTTACGATCGCGCCCAAGGGCAAGGATATCGAGATCAATTTCCCCACAGGGGCGAGTCTCTTGGTTGACGCTCTTACCCAAGACGGAAATTTAAAACTCGTTTTGCGCGTAAAAAACCCCGCTTTTGATCAGAGTAGAATGAGCGTCAAAAGCGAGGGCGGCGAGGCGGCTAGCGGCAAAAGCAGCAGCCTTGGCTGGATCATGCCGCTGCTTGTCGCGATCCTTTTCATAGTCGCGGCGGTCGTTTTCGTGCGCAAAGTCCTAGCGGGCAAATCGCATAAAAGCATCGATGAGACGTGGAGGGTTTTCGACGACGACGCAGAGCAGGCCCATGATCTTGGCGAAGCGGAGAATTCTAAAAATTCTAACGGCGCGGATCTTTGGGATGAGGAAAATGGCGCTAAATTTGCAGGCGAGAGCTCCAAGAGCGCCTATGATGATTTTTACGACGAAATTTCGCAAACCGAGATCAAAGAGGAAGATTCTAAATTTAAAAACGAACTTTCGGATAAGAGCTCTGATGAAATTTCGCAGAATAGCTTTGATGCCGAAGACGAGGATCTAAATTTTAAGGAGCCAAGCTCTGAGCGTGAGACTTTGAGCGATGAGAGCGGCGCTTTCGGCGATGGAATTTCGCGCGATACGGATCAAAATGGCGCTGCCGATACGGGCGTTAAAAAAGCCGAAATGCAGGGATTTTCAAGCGAGCTAAAGGAGAAGCTGGGCGCCAAAGAGGCGGGAGCTTTGACGTTTAAAAAGGTTTTACAAGATGAAATTTTAAGCGCGCCTGCCCTGCCTTCTAGCGACGTCGAGGTGGATTTCGTCGGCAGCATCGATGAGGAAAACACCGCCGTGGTGCTAAGTTTCGGCGGCAAAAAACATCTCGTCGTACTTAAAGACTCAAACGTCATCGACTAAACGGATAAGATCGGCGCGCCTATTCCGCGCCGATTCATTGTGATTTTAAAATTTTTCTGCGAATGCGGG
>CALHQN010000105.1 GCA_938036585.1 uncultured Campylobacter sp. | reverse complement strand
CAAGGCGAGATTTGGCGAGCGTTGCACGCTTTGCTACAGATGCGTGAACAGATGCAGGCAAAAGGCGATAACGATCCTAGGCAAGGCGAAAAATCTGGAAAAGTCGGTCGCGGCGGAGTTTAAAGATATCTGACGCGCGCTCGTTCGCATGGGTCTCGGCTCTGCGATAGTTTATTTTGATACGCTTTATGTATGCCTTTAAATCTGCCGAAATGATCAAAATTTAGCGCTCGCCGTGCCCGCGCTACTTTAAATGCTCTTTTAGCTCCGCGATTTGCCGCCTTACTTCGTCTATGATTTCGGGCGAATTTTCCCAAATTTCAAGAAAAGCCCATTCGTCGCTTGGCGGGTTGATCATATTTTCCAAAATCGCAATGACTTTTCGGATGGTCGGTTGCAATTTATCTAAAAAATCCGACGGACACGCATACGGCGAACTGAAACGCTCCAAAATATACGCGACCGCCCTGATTTCATCGTAGTTTTCGTTTCTCGGATCGAAATTCGCTGCCGTGCTTTGCAGCAAGTCGAAATTTTTGCTCTCCCAAAATCTAGCAAACCAATCCGCCGCCTCGTCGTTTTCGTACGCTTTGTAGCCCCAATCGCCCATTTTGTTCCTTTTAAAATAAATTTCATCGCCAAGCTTTAATGACGTCTCTTATTTAAATTTTGCCCGCCCAAGCTAAATTTTAAGCGCTTTTTGACTGCACCCGCCCGCCGTAAATCAAATCTGAGAACACAACTCGCAACGCCAAGTCAAACGCTAAATTTAGCTTAAATTTGCTAAAATAGCCAAAATTTAAAGGATTTTTGATGTTCGAAGGAATGGATTTTTCGAAAATGGGGCAGATGCTCGATCAGATGCAAGCCAAGGCCAAGCAGATCGAGGAGGAGAATGCGCGCAAGGAATTTACCGTAAAATCGGGCGCGGGCATGGTCGCCATCAGGCTAAACGGCGCGGGCGAGGTGCTCGATCTAAGCATCGACGATAGCCTTTTTAGCGACAAAGAGAGCTTACAAATCCTGCTGATCTCAGCGATAGGCGATGCGATAAAACTCGTCGAAAATGAAAAGAAAGGCGCCGCAGCATCCATGCTAGGAGGGCTCGGCGGCCTAGGCGATCTGCTCGGCGATAAGGGCTGAGGTGGTTTTGCAAGCGGGCTTAAATTTGGAGGATCGTTTAAATTTAGAAATTTGCGAGCTGAGTCGCTAAATTTAAACAAAGCGGGTCGGATGAAATTTCAAAATTTTATAGTTTTAGAATTTGCCAAACAGCCGATCGGAGAGTTTAAAATTTACAAGCGGCGGTCGCGACGCACTTCGATTGTTTTACCTCTGTGCGGAGCACAAAAGAGATAAAATTTTAGCAGCACGCAAGACGCAACCAAATGTCATAAAACTGGCAGTAAAAAGTACAAGCGCGACAAGCAAAATGAGCGTAAAAACTGATAAGTACAAACAAAGTAAAAGCAGCCGAACGAGCCACGCGTAAAAAGCAGCTCCAAAGCCAACCGTGCGATAGGAATTTGATGGATATTTTAGAAAAATTTAAAGACTACTTGAAACAAAACGAGCTGAAGGCGCCGAGCTTTCATCCGTATTTCGAGGAGGCGCTCAATTACATGCTGCAAGCGGGCGGCAAGCACTTTCGCGCGCAGCTGTTGCTAGGCGTCGTCTCGGCGGTGGATGAACGGCGCTTTGAGGGCGCGTTGGCGATGGCGATGGCGCTTGAGATGATCCACACCTACTCGCTTATCCACGACGATCTGCCCGCGATGGACGATGCGGATCTGCGCCGCGGACGGCCGAGTCTACATAAAAAATACGACGAGGTCACGGCGATTTTGGTGGGCGATGCGCTAAATACAGACGCGTTTTTGATCGCCGCAAGCGCAAGCCTAAGCGACGAAATCAAGATAAAATGCATTAAAACTCTAGCGCGAAACGCAGGTAGCAGAGGCATGGTGCTGGGTCAGGCGATCGATTGCTGTTTTGAAAACAGCCCGCTAAAGCAAAACGAGCTTGAGTTTTTGCATCTGCACAAAACGGGCGCGCTCATCGCAGCGGCGTTTGAGCTAGGCGCCATAATCGGCGGGCTAAATGACGAGCTCGCGCATGAGCTTTATAAGATCGGACTAAAGCTAGGTCTCATATTTCAGATCGAGGATGACATCATCGACGCCACGGGCGACGAGGCAAGCGCAGGCAAGCCCGTAGGAGCGGACGGCGCGAAAAATTCCTTCGTAAATTTACTAGGTCTTGCGGGCGCTAGAAGCTACAAGCAGCGCCTGATAGACGAAGTGAGCGGCGCGATGAGCGGCTATGATGCGAGCCTGCGCGATTTGGTTTTAAATTTGATAGAAAAATACCTGAAAGGATGAAAAATGTCGAGCGAGCAGCTAAGTAAAATTTCAAACACGATCAAATTTCTAAGCGCGGATATGATCCAGAGCGCCAACTCAGGCCATCCCGGCACGCCGATGGGGCTAAGCGACGTAATGAGTGTCTTTATGAGCAAGGTACGCCACAACCCTAAAAATCCCGCGTGGCTGAACCGCGACCGCGTCGTATTTTCGGGCGGGCACGCAAGCGCGCTCGTGTATAGTTACCTCTACCTTAGCGGATACGATTTGAGTATGGACGATCTGAAAAGCTTCAGGCGTCTGCACTCCAAAACACCCGGTCACCCGGAGATCACCACCCCGGGCGTCGAGATCGCTACTGGGCCGCTCGGGCAAGGCGTCGCAAACGCGGTCGGATTTGCGATGGCCGCGAAATACGCCGCGCATCTGCTAAACAAGGAAGGAAACGAGATCATCGATCACCGCGTCTATTGCTTCTGCGGCGACGGCGATCTACAGGAGGGCATCAGCTACGAAGCGTGCGCGCTTGCAGGCAGACATAACCTCGATAATCTCACGATAATTTATGATTCTAACGGCATCACGATCGACGGTAGTACCGATATCGCCTGGTTTGAGGACGTGAAGGTGCGATTTGAAGCGCAAGGCTTTGAGGTCGCGCGCATCGACGGGCATAATTTCGATCAGATAGAATTTGTCCTTGACGAGGTCAAAAATAAAACCAAACCCTACCTCATCATCGCAAACACCACGATCGGCAAGGGCGCGCTAGAGCTTGAGGGCACGGCCAAGACGCACGGCGCGCCGCTTGGAGAGGAGCTACTTGCGCGCGCTAAGCAAAGTCTGGGCTTTGATCCAGCCCAAAGCTTCGTCGTAAGCGAGGACGTGCTTTTTGCGACGCGCGCCGCGGTCGAGAAGGGCGATTTGGAGGAGCGGCTTTGGAAAGAGAAGCTTGCAAAGCTAAGCGATGAAAAAAGAGCGCTTTTAAACGAGCTTTTAAATCCCGATTTTAGCAAGATAGAATTCCCTGATTTTAGCGGGCTTAAGGTCGCCACGCGCGATAGCAACGGTAAAATTTTAAACGCTATCGCAAACGCGGTGCCCGGTTTTTTAGGCGGGAGCGCCGATTTGGCGGCGTCGAATAAGACCGAGCTAAAAGGCGGCGGCGACTTTCCGTGCGGCAAAAATTTGCACTTCGGCATCCGCGAGCACGCGATGGCGGCGATCGGCAACGCCTTCGCGAGATACGGGCTTTTCATTCCGTTTAGCGCGACGTTTTTTATCTTTAGCGACTATCTCAAGACAGGCGCGCGACTCGCGGCGCTGATGGGCTTGCGACACTATTTCGTCTTCACGCACGACAGCATCGGCGTGGGCGAGGACGGGCCGACGCACGAGCCTATCGAGCAGCTTAGCACCTTCCGCGCGATGCCCGGCTTCTACACCTTTCGCCCCGCAGACGGCAACGAAAACGTAAAATGCTGGCGCACGGCGCTCGCTCTGAATGCGCCCGCGGCGTTCGTCTGCTCGCGCCAAGGACTTGAGCCGCTGCCTAAGGCGGTCTTGGGCGACGTACAAAACGGCGCGTACCTGCTAAGGCAGAGCAAAGAGGCGCAGATCACGCTCATCGCAAGCGGCAGCGAAGTCTCGCTCTGCCTAAAAGCGGCAGCGATCCTGCAAGAGCAAGGCATCGGCGCAAACGTCGTAAGCGCGCCGTGCTTCGAGCTTTTGTGCGAGCAGGACGCAGATTATTTGGCGCAAATCCTAGAGCCGCAAACTAAAATTTTAGCCGTCGAAGCCGCAAGCGCGCTTGAATGGTATAAATTTGCAGACGCGGTACACGGCATGCAAAGCTTCGGCGAGAGTGGCAACGCGAGCGAGCTATTTAAGCTTTTCGGCTTCACCGACGTCGCGATCGCAAAAGAAGCAAGGGAGCTTTTAGAGCAGTAGCGGAAAGGGTAAAATTTGAGCGAAAAAATCAAAATTTCATATTTAGACGGATTTAAAATTTACGGATTAAAAGCCCGCACGAAAAACGCGGACGAGCTAGGCGGAAGCGGCAAAATTCCCGCGCTGTGGGCGAAATTTATGAAAGAGTGTTATGACGGGCGGAGCGAGATTTACGGCGTCTATTACGATTACGAAGACGGCGCTGACGGGCTTTACGATATCTTTATCGGCACCAAAGCGCCCCGCAGCGACGAAGCCTTGGAGATCAAAAGCGGCAAATACGCCGTTTTTAGTTTCCCAAATGAGCCGCAAAACGTAGCAAAATTTTGGAGCAAAATTTGGAGCTTTTTTGAGGCCGGCGAACTAAAAAGAGCGTTTGGAACGGATTTTGAGTTTTACGGCGGAGACGAGATCAAAATTTTTATCTCGATTTTGTAGGGCGGCGCATGAAATTTATAAACGGGGAGTGATTTTTCGCCGCCGCGACGATGAGCTTTTGCGTAAAATTTCAATCTAAAGGGAGAAAACGGCTCAAATTTCAAACGAGGATCTTATCAAAACGGCTTGCGATATGATAAACGCCAAACGCTCGGCGCAGCGTATCCGAGGGGCAAAACTCATAGGCAAGCATGCTCTTACCGCGCTTGGCGAGCAGCTTTACGCAGCATTTTTGCGCGAGCCGAAAGACGCGCGTACGTGGGAGGTCAAAAGCGAGATGCTAAAAGCGCTGGGCGTGATAAATTTCACCGCGGCTACGGGCGAGATCGAAAAGATCGTAGCGCGCAATCTACCGCAGGAGGCCGTCACGGACAGCACCGCTTGCGCGCTCGCGATGCTTAGGCGATCGCATAAAAACAACGCGAGCGAGATCATAAGGCTACTAAAGACAGGCTCATACTCCGCCCTCATCGGCGCGGTAACGGTACTAACGGTGGATCAGATGATACCTTGCGAGGCTGAAATTTTATAAATTTTAAAACTCACGAAGGACGCTCACAAGCACAAAGATAGGCAGGGCTCGGAGTTCGGGCGGAGGGTCCGAGGACCTACGTAGCCGCGTGCGCGCGAACTGGCTAGGCGGCAGCGAGGTGCAAAACGAGGCGGTACGGCAATGGCTGCATCACTGCAAGCTCACCGCCGTGTATCGCAACAGCTTCGGCGAGGAGCGCGTAGACCCGCGTCTTACCTGGATTTGCGATCTGGCACTGAAGAGGAAATTTCCAAAAGCCTATGTCGGTTTTTGAAAACAGGTTTTGAAATTTTGGGTTAAAATTTCATTGCCGAGGCGCGCAAATGAGGAGCGGATTTGTAAATTATCCTCGCGCCGCGAAAAGCCGCGTTAAATTTAACTCGTAGCGCAGACCTTTCGGCGATAAATTCTCTCGCGAGTTTTTCGCTCGCTAAAAATTCTGCTCGTTAAATTTTAACGCTTAAGATCGCGCCGTTTGCGTTAAATTTTGCGCATTAAATTTTGCTCGCAAATTACTTTAGCGGCTAGCCGTTCGGTCCTGCATACAGGCTGCATCGTTGCGCGGCGTTTTGAAATTTCTTTCCGCCCGGCCTAAAATTTATTGCTGCTTAACCATACCCGTACCGCGTAGCTCCTCGTAATTTTTGCCGCCGCTGCGATAAAATTTGCCCGCAAGATGCTAAAATTCCTTGCTCGCAAAAGCCGCGCAGAGAGTAAAACGCTGCTGCTCTATAAAATTTCATCCATAAAGCGGTAAAATTCCGTGCCCAAAACTACGCGCGCGAAAGCAAATTTTATTCCGAAAACCGCACCGGGCCGCACTTTAAGCCGTGGATTTACAACGAAATCTAAATTTGCACCGTTAAATTTCAACCCCCGCTCGCAAAATCAGGCAAAATTTCGCGCGGAATTTCATTTTTAAATCTGTTATTAAGCCATTTTTGGCTTAAATTACATTTTCATTCGGGTAGATGTCCGAGCGGTCGAAGGAGCGCGCCTCGAAAGCGCGTAAGGCGTCAGCCTTCTAGGGTTCGAATCCCTATCTACCCGCCATTCATTCAAATTTCACCCAATACTCGGGAGCTAGATGAGCAATAAACTCCTTTCGATGAGCCTGCAAGAGCTGTGGCGGCTCTTTCCGATACGTCTCGTACCTCACGATCCGCGCTGGGGCGAATACTTTAGGCAGGAGCGCGAAATTCTGCGTGGCCTGCTGCAAGATCATGGCGAGATCAAGATCCACCATATCGGCAGCACCGCGGTAAGCGGGATCTGGGCGAAGCCGATCGTAGATATTTTGATCGAATGCTCGGATATTGCCGCCGTCAAACAGCGCCTGATAGACGCGGGCTATCTGCTAATGAGCGAAAAGGGGAGCCGCTGCAGCCTAAATAAGGGCTACACCGAAGCGGGATTTGCCGAGCGCGTTTTTCACGTACATCTACGAAATTTCGGCGATGCGGATGAGATATTTTTTAGAGATTTTTTGCGGGCGAATGCGGATATCGCCGAGCGGTACGAGGCGCTTAAATTAGAGCTTTGCAAGCGCTTCGAGTTCGATCGCGACGCTTATACTGCGGCAAAAAGCGAATTTGTGCTTAAATTTACGCGCATCGCTAAAGAAAATTCAAAATAATCGCGCAAATTTGATCTCTGCGTATAAGTTCGCTTTCCAAGAGCGATAAAAATGGCTAAATTTTATAAATGATACGGGCGGATAGCGCCGCGCCCTGTGAGCTTATTTTTATAAAATTTTGACCGTAATTTCAAATTTAAAGAGCGACCGCCAGCTATCTATAGATAAATTTTATAAATTCCGCTAGCGACAAAGTCGTCCACAAAACGCGCCGTATCACCTATCGCCGTATCATACCGCAAACGAAAGGTGTTCCCGCGCTTCGGTACAAGTTTAAATTTAAAAGCCTACGCGTCGTTAAATTTTTAGAATTTCACCAAAAATAAACTCACAAACTCGCTAAATTTAAAGCGGCGAAAATTTTAAATTCCTCGCCGCTAGCTAGCCGCATAAATTCCACGACGAGCGCTTAAATTTAATGATCGCTCTTCAGCCCCGCGCCGCAAAGCGGGATGATGCTATCTCCTTGCAGATCGCGGCTCTCTTTGTAGCGCAGATACGCCGCGTAGGTAGCCGCGGTCGTGTGCTCGACGTAAAATCCGCCGCGCGCAAGAGCCGCTCTGGCAGGCAGTATGTCGCCCTCGCTCGCCAAGATCACCTCGCGCTCGCCCGCGTAGCTAGAGCCAAGAATTTCGCCCGCGCGCATCGGTCTTGCGATCGCGATACCCTCCGCTAGCGTCGGCTGCGGCTCTATCGCGCGCGCCGTACCTTCGGCGCCGAAAAGCGGAGCGCAACGCTCGCCCTGAACGATGAAAATTTTCGGCAGTGCCTCGATAAGACCGCCCTCATATAGCTCGCCCAGCGCCGCTTGAGCGCCCAGCAGTAGCGTACCGTTGCCCACGGAGATAAAGATATTGCGCGGCACCCTGCCCAGCTGCTCGTAGATCTCATAAATGTAGCTCTTCGTGCCCTCATAAAAGATCGGATTATAAACGTGGTTAGCGTAATAAATTTGATCATCCGCGGCCTTTTTGCGGCACGCATCCGCCGTTTCGTCGCGGCTGCCGTCAAACACCGTGACATGCGCGCCGTGGCTTTTGATCATATCGATCTTTTTAGGCGATGTGCCCTTCGGAACGTAAATTTCGCACTCGATGCCCGCGCGAGCGCAGTACGCCGCCACGGCATTGCCCGCGTTACCGCTGGAGTCTTGCAGGACTTTTTTTATGCCGATATTTTTGGCATGTAGCACCAAAACCGCCGCGCCGCGATCTTTGAACGAAAGCGTAGGCATCGCGTAGTCGAGTTTGAGATAGAGATTTTCGCCAAATTTTACGCTCGCCGTAAGCCCCTCGCCCATCGAAATTTCTCTAAATTTAGCCGTGTCGATACCCATAAACCTGCGGTATCTAAAGATGCTAAACTCGCTTTGATCTACGAGCGCGGGGTTAAATTTAGGCGCATCGGAGTTTAGTTTATACAGCCCGCCGCAGTCGCATTTATAGCTCAAAGTATCGATGGGCGCGTGCTTGCCGCAGCCCGTGCAGATGAAATCGCTCATTTTCGCTCCTATTTTTTCTCTTTTATTTTTGCGACGGCCTCGATCTCTACGAGGCAGCCGAAATGTAGAGCCGTAGTCGGCACCACGACGCGAGCAGGCTTGTGCGCGCCGAAAAACAGCGCGTACTGCTCGTCGATCACGTCCCAGTTCGCGATGTCAGGCGTATAGACGCGGCACATCCGCACGTCGCTTTTATCCGCGCCCGCGGCGGCGAGCACTGCCGCGACGTTGCTTAAAGCCTGCGCGGTCTGCGCAGCAAGACCCTCCGCGATGGCCCCCGTGCGCGGATCCACGCTTAGCTGCCCCGAGACGTAGAGCGTACCGTCGTCATCTAGGATGCCCGGCGCATAATGCGCCTTTTTCGGCGCGAAACTGCTTGGGTAAATTTCTTTCATTTAAGCTCCTTTGCGTAGAATTTTTGAAATTTTATCTAAATTTCTAAATTTTATATGAAATTTTATGGACTTTGCACTGGACTCGCCCTTTTCGAATCAAACATTAATCTTTTTGAAAATTTTACGCCCCGCCGCTTGCATAACGCAATATGTGCAGATAAAACACAATCTGCCCGCTATTCGGGCTCATAGCCCTTCGCGCTTTTTAATTTCTCGTCGTAGTCGCTCTCGCCCGTAATTCGCTTGCGCGAGGCATTAAAATCCGCTCGTATCGGGCTTTTATGCTCGTCAAACTCAAGCGGCGCGACACCGATGATATCTGCTAGCAAATGCGCTAAATCATCGCTCATAAAAGGTTTATCTTTCGCCGCAGCTAGCCTCTGCCATAGCTTAGCGTGATCGCTCAAAAACTCGCGCGAGCCTATAAAAAGTAGCGGAATTTCATAGCTAAAGCGGCTCTCCATGCCGTGCCCGAGACGTCCGTTTTCGTATAAATTTTCGCCGTGGTCGCTAAGATAGACGATGAGGCTGTCATCTGCAGAGAAAATTTTAAAAATTTCATTTATGACAAAATCGTTGTAAAGCACGCTGTTGTCGTAATACGCGACGACCTTTTTCTGATCGGAAGTGAGCTTGGCCTTTACGTCCGCCGCGCTAAACTTACCAAATCCCTCGGGGTAGCGCAGGCTGTAATCCATATGATTGCCGATGAGATGGATCACGTAGAAGTTTCGCTCGCTCTGCCCCGCTTTCGCCTGATTTATGAGCGGAAGCAGCGCTCCGTCGGGCTTGATGCGGACGGTTTCATAAAGATTGCTCTTTGAGAGAAAAGTTTCCCCGTCCGAGCGATCGGCGGCGCTTTTGGCGCTTAGCGCGTGCGCGCCGAAGGCCTCTTGATTGCTGATCCAAAAGGTGCGGTAGCCGCTTAGGCTAAACATATCGATGATGCTAAGGCTGCGAAACCATGCCTTTTGCCGCTCGCTTTCGTAATTGCTGAAATTTAAAAGCCGCATCAGCACCTGGTTCGTCGTAGCATAAGGAGAGATCGTATCGCTAAATTTTATCAGATTGCCGCTCGCCTCGAGACCCTCCAAAAGCGGCGTGGTTTCTATGCCGTATCCATACAGCGACATATGCCCGCGCTGCAAGCTCTCGCCGATTATTAGGACGATATTTTTGACGCGAGGTTTTTGCGAGGCGGGGTTTATAGCGGCATCGAGGGTTTTGGAATTTAAGATCGCGCCGGGGCTTTGCGACGCGGAATTTAAAGTTTCGCCTAAGTTCTGTGCCTGAGCGCCAGAGGCGGGAGTAGAATTTAAATTTGCGCCGTAATTTTGCGCCTGAGCGCTTGATGCGGGCGTAGAATTTTCAGACGCGGAGCCCGAGGCAGAGCTTTGCGGATCCGAATTCGCGCCGCCTTTTAAAACGCTTTCGTTCGCGCGCTTGGCCTCGTCATATCCGAGCTGCACTTCACGCATATCGGTGATGAAATTTTTATCACTCAGATAGTCTTTTAGCGTGAAGGCAAACTCCAGCGGGACATATTGCGATAGCTTGGTTATATAGCTCTGCTTGCCCCGGAAAGCCTTAACGGCGATATCCGCGCAAAAGATCGATCCATAGATAAAATAGAGCGCCGCTAGCAGCAATCTTAGGCGGCTATGCGTTTGCTCCCTCTTTCTCTGCCCCGCTCTTAGCGCCGCAAAAATGCAGCCGAGCAGCGCCGCTAAATATAAAATCGTTGCGGGGTTAAGAAACTGCGAAACAAACTCGCGCGTCTCGGCTGCGTCGGTATGCACGATCGCGTCGATCGCCACGACGTTGAAGCTTGAGTCGAAATTTACGATCAAAAACAAAGCTGCGCTCGCAATCAGCGCAATCAGCGCTAGTAACACGAACGAAACGAGCTTAAAAAATCGCCCGCTAAGCAGATAGCAGAGGTGAAAGATGAGTAAATTTATGATGAATACCACGGGAAAGCTCTCGGCGATGTAGGCAAAGATGGGGCCGTTAATCTGATAATGTATCTTAGCCCAGCAAGCGAGCAAGCATAGCGCCGTGCTAAGCCAAAATACCCTCCATACGGGACGTTCGCGCAGCGCGGCAAAAAAGCCGCGGTCGATTTTCATAAGCAAGCGCGCTATGAGCCTGCCCGCCTTCGTCCGCACCATAAGTCCGCCTATATTTGCTAGCGCTACATAAAATTTTTCTCTCATTTTATCTTTCCTGCCTCGTACGAAGGGACGCGACGACGCGCACTCTGCGTAGCGCGACATATTTTCGCTTTAAAATCAAGGCGCAATCTTAGCCGCTTAAAGCTTTGAGCTCGCTTACTTGCGCGCTTTTACGCTTCAAATTTTACAGCTAAATTTAAAGATACGGGGCATGGAATTGAACGGCAAAATTTTAATATAAAGCGGATTTGTGAGTGAAATTGCAAGACATTATTCTAAAATGAAATTAAAAGGTAGTTCTAAAATTCTAATTCTTAGAATTTTGCGGATAGACTACAAGCCGCTACGATAAATTTTAAAATTATCTAATGCGATTAAAGCCCCGAAAACTTAAAATTTATGCGCCTAGCGACCAGAGGAGGTAAAAATTTTATAGCGGCCCAAATAATGCAAATTTATAAAAACACGCCGTTCGTGAAATTCCGCCCCAGCAAAAGAGCGAAATTCCAATTCCGCCAAGCCTTTTGCGCGAAAATTCTACGCGACGCTTAGCACTTCGACCTTATCATCGAAAACCGCCATGCAGTGCTCGTAGTGGCTGGTGCGAAGCCCATCCTTGCTTCTCGTGCTCCATTTATCCTCAGCGACTACCGGGGTGCCGTCCTTTTGGCAGATCATAGGCTCTATGCAAAAAACCATGCCGTTTTTGATTTTGGGGCCTGATTTTGGATTGTTGCCCTCTAAGTAGTTTGGGATCTCCGGCTCTTCGTGCGGATGCTTGCCGATGCCATGGCCGCAGAAGCCGTATAACGGCACGAAGCCACGCGCACGGATAAATTTCTCGATCTCGAAGCTTAGCTCTTTGAAGTGCATCCCTACCCTGATCGTTTTGATGGCAAACTCCAGCGTGTCCTTGCTGCATGCGATAAGCTCCTCGTCGGCTTTTGAAATTTTACCGATGGGCAGGGTGCGCGCGCTGTCGCCGAAATACCCGTTTAGTTTCGAGCCCAGATCGACGCCTAAGATATCGCCCTCTTGCAAGATCGTCTCGTCTGGGATACCGTGGATGATGACTTCGTTTAGCGAGAGGCAGGCGGCGTTTGGAAAGCCATATAGCCCCTTAAAAGCGGGATACGCGCCCTTGGAAGTGATGAAATCGTCGATCTTCTTATCGACTTCGAGCAGACTAAGACCCGGTTTTATGAATGAAGCTGCGTAATCAAGGGCTTGCGCGACGATCCTGTTCGCCGCACGAAGCCCCTCTAAATCTTTTTTTGTTTTAAGTAAAATCGCCATTTATAATCCGACCGCGCTTAGGGTCTGATATTTATTCATATAGATCTGCGCTTCGATGCGCCTCATCGTATCGAGTGCGACGGAGACGACGATCAGCACGCTGGTGCCGCCGAAATAAAACGGCACACCCATAAATTTAACGAGCAGCCACGGGATGACGGTTACAAGGCCGAGATAGATCGAGCCCCAAAACGTAAGGCGGCTAGCAACTTCGTTTAAAAAGCTCGCCGTTCCCTCGCCTGGACGAATGCCCGGGATAAATCCGCCCTGCTTCTTTAAATTTTCGCTTATATCTTTTGAATTAAACGCGATCGATGCGTAAAAATACGCAAAAAACACGACCAAAACAAAGGTTAGGAAGTTGAAAAAGTAGTTGCTCGGGCTTAGGAAATCGTGGATCTTTTGGATGATCGGATTGGTGCTTGCCTGCAAAATAGTGGTCGGAAACATCAAAATCGCGCTTGCAAAAATAGGCGGAATGACGCCGCTTAAATTTAGCTTGATCGGCACATAGTTCATAATACGCTTGTTTTGATTCGCCATCAATACTTTGCGCGAAAACGAAACGGGAATTCTGCGCTCGCCCAGCTCTATATAGATAATCACGCCGATAGTGAGCAAAATAATCCCTATAATAAGAGCGAGGATCAAGATATTCATCTCGCCGGTATTTACTAAATTTACGGTACTTCCGATCGCTCTAGGGATGGCGCTAACGATACCTGCAAAGATGATAAGGCTGGTGCCGTTACCGACGCCGCGTTGCGTAATCTGCTCGCCGATCCACATCAAAAGCATTGTGCCTGCAAGCATCGAAATGCACGAGATGAAAACAAACTCGTTGGTATTCTCCGCCATTATCGCAGGCGCTCCGGTTTGTCCGTGGATGCCCTGTAAACCGATGCTAACGCCGATGGATTGAACCATAGCGATTGCGATGGTGGCGTATCGGATGATCTGCATATATTTCTGCATACCGTCGCGCTCTTTTTTGAGCTTGCCTAAATTTGGGAAGGTCGCGGCGAGCAGCTCCATAATGATCGAAGCGGTAATATAAGGCATAATGCCTAGCGAGATAACGCTGAATCGCTCCGCCGCGTTACCGCTAAACATATTAAACATTCCAAAAGCGTTGTTGCTATTGCTTTGAAAAAATTGCTTTATAACCTCAACGTCCACTCCCGGAACCGGCACGTAAGCTAGCAACCTATAGGCAAAAAGAAAGCCCAAAGTAATGAGAATTTTGTTGCGTAGCGATTTATTCATTATTTTTGTCCGCTAAATTTTACGTTCTCGTCTTTGATCTTGCTAGCGAGCGCTTTTGCGCCTACGCCGATCAGCTTGATCTTTTTAACGGAATTTGAAATTTTATGAACCGACTTGATGCTTTCGACCGTGATCTCGCTAAGATCTTTGATAGCTTCGATTTTATCGACATTGATCACGTAAGGTTTTTCAAATTTAGAAGTAAAACCTACCTTCGGAAGCCTTCGCTGAATCGGCTGCTGACCGCCCTCGAAGCCTCTTTTTTCGTGAGAGCCGGTGCGTGCGGTCTGACCCTTGCCGCCGCGACCCGCAGTTTTACCTAGGCCGCTTCCTTGACCGCGACCCAAGCGCTTGGTGGCGTGAGTCGAGCCCGGGGCTTTTTTAAGATTTTCTAATCCCATCTTTTATCCTTCTAGTGTTTTAAGATACTAAGAGCTTTCATAGTAGCTCTTACGACGTTGGATGAGTTGTTTGAGCCTAGCGACTTGGTTAGGATATCCCTAATGCCTGCAAGCTCTAAAACCGGGCGCACGGAACCGCCCGCGATAACGCCGGTACCTTCGCTCGCCGGCTTTAATAAAATTTTACTCGCATTGTATTTTACTTCAACGTCGTGAGTGATGGTAGAGCCGTTTAAATTTACCTTGATGATATTTTTAAACGCATCGTCCACCGCCTTTTTAATCGCGTCTGGAACCTCTTTGGATTTACCGAAGCCAAAGCCCACTAGGCCGTTTCTATTGCCTACCACTACAAGCGCGGTAAATCTAAACCTTCTACCGCCCTTAACGACCTTCGTAACCCTACCGATATTGACGATTACCTCTTCGAATTCTTCTCTATTATACTTTTCCACAATCATTCCTTTGGGTTATAGTTTGATGCCGTTTTGGCGTAGCGACTCGGCGAAGCTTGCGATCACGCCGTGATACAAATAGCCGTTGCGATCGAAAAGCGCCTCGGAGATGCCT
>CALHQN010000104.1 GCA_938036585.1 uncultured Campylobacter sp. | reverse complement strand
AGAAGTCTCTTTCTTTTGATAAATGCTCTTCATATTCTTTTTTGAGCGTTGCATTTCTATCTATTTGCCAAAAGCTAACGGTTTTTCCGTTGAAAGTGGTTTCTCCTTTTGTCATACCAGAAGGATCGCTTCTTACTACTTTCCTATCATTAGCTTTCCATAAAGCTATTTTTAAATCAAAAGGAATTTCCGTATCGTTCACATCGTATGCATTCTCAAATAGTGCAAATGCGATCGTTAGAATAAGAATATGAATCCGCATAGTCGCTCCTATCGATAAAGCTTCGTGTTTAAATATGAATTACTACAAACAGGCATTTGTAAAATACCGTCTTTAAATTTCCTGATTGTGACGTTGAATAGTTGTCCGCTATCCGTATTATCAAAATCTATGAAAAGTAGATAGTCTATATCTTTATAACGTATCGGTTCGGCATAAAACAGACGTGGTTTATATATAATATTGCCCGGAATTTCTAAATTTACCCTGCTACGAGGATCTTTTGTGATTTTACTACACTCTTTGGGATCTAAAATGTAAGCAAGATTTGCGAAATCATCCGTCTGATATATATAAGGAGTGGTTTTGTAAATCATAATATACAAAAGCTTATTATCAAATTTATATAATGTAAATCCTCTCCCCGTAAAGCCGTCTCTAATCGTTTTATTCATATCCATATACCAGCAATCGCCCATATTTTTCTTTAAAACGGGGTTATTGTAATCCGTCGTATCAAAAACCAGAGGTTTGATTATATTTATATTTTTCCATTCGAACAGATCATCGTAAAAGTCGTTGCAGAAGTCTCTTTCTTTTGATAAATGCTCTTCATATTCTTTTTTGAGCGTTGCATTATCTTCTATCGTAAAAAAATAAAAACTCTTGCCATTAAAGGTAGTTGCACCCCGGATCATAGGTTCGTGGAGGGCTTTTCTTACAACTTTTTTATCTTGAATTTTCCATAAAATAGGTTCCAGTTGCCATGGCATCGATGGATGCTTTATATCGTCCGCTTTTGCGAACGATACGGCAAACAAGATCGCTAAAATAAAAGCACGAATTTGCATCCCTTGCTCCTTAAATGGGCTTTTGGAATCTTAAAAGCGTTTTTTGTTATCGGTTTTATAAGCTTATACAACATAATTACTTAATCAAAGTATAAAATACATTATCATATCCGCACAAATATGAATTTATGCATATACCGCCGATCTATACGGCAGGCTTTCAGTGTTTCAATTACCGATCAATTTTATTCACACTCATGAATGTATGGATCTTTTAGGGTAAATTCACCGTAATTTCCCAACCAAAATTTTGCATACTTAAAATTATCAATAGCAAATGTCGCATGGTGCTCGCTATACACCCTGCGCGATCTGCATTTTTTGCCTTTGTAATCATAGTGATCTGATAGCTTTTTATAAAACTCGATGCTTTCATTATCAAAGTCGTAGCCCAGCGCGATATCTTGATTTCGCCCGTCGTAAAAATGGATATAATCGAAATCGAGATTGTAATAAACCTTGCAATAACCATTTTCGCCGTTTATTATGGCATCGCTGCAATATTTTTCTAGTTTTAATTTCTCTTTTTCAAACTCATGCCGTAGCTTGGTCTGCTCAGACCGGTCTAAATTTTGTATTTTCTCAGTAAAAAATTCCTCTTCATACCTAAGCGCCTTTTGCAATAAAATAGCCGCATATTCGGCTCTTTTGGAAAAAAAATATAGAAAATAGGAGGCGTATAACATAAAGATAAAACCCGCAAAAATCATAAAATTTCTAAGTAGTTTTTTCAAATCGTTGCCTTTTTAAATTATAAGACGGCAAGGTCTACCGCCGCCAAAATCTATTTTCTTACCTCAATTCATCGGCGTATCGCGTAAAATTCTGCGGGTCAAATTTATAGAATAAAATTTACCAAATCGCGCTTAGCCGAAGTTTACGGGATCCATATCGATCTCGACGGGCAGATACTCAAGCGTGCGCGCAGCATTGATGAGCGGCATGTGCGAGCTAGCGCGCAGCAGAATTTCAAAGCGAAATTTCGACGCGATATAGGCGATGCCCGCCTTGCCGTAGCCGATGATCTCAAAGCTCTCGCTCGCCTTCTCTTTCAAATACTGCGCGGAATTTTCGGCAGCATTTTCGACCGCTAAATTTATAAAATTTTGCGCGGTGCCGTTTCTTTCGGGCTTTAAATTTACGCTGTCCGCGCCTGCGTCGCAAGCTGAAATTTGCGCGGCATTTTTTAAATTTGAAGCGTTTTGGCGGTTTAAATTTGCATCGTCCCTGCACAGATCCGAGCTTTGAAATTTAGAATTTGATATTTGTTTGCCGCCCTGCTGCGCAGAATTTTGCAAATTTAAAGCGCTTAAATTTGCTTGCCTCGCGTCCAGCCCGTCATGCGATGCGGACGTGCTACCTCTCGCCTGTTTGTGGCGCAAAAGTTCAAGCGCGGCGCTCATTATCTCGCCCGCCGCCTTTTCGTTTTTATGCGAGATCAGTACGCGCAAAAGCCGCATATACGGTGGATAGAGCCCCTCGCGAAACTCCGCCTCGTCGCGCAAAAAATCGTCGTAGTTTTCGATATAATCCCTAAAAAAGCCGCTCTGGCGCGTCTGTATGACGACCCTGCCCTGCCCCGAGCGGCCCGCGCGACCCGCCACCTGCATCGCAAGCGCTAGCGTCTTCTCGCGCGCCCTAAAATCGGGATAGCTCAGATGCTCGTCGATCCCCATTATCACCGCAAGATCCACGCCATGGTAATCGTGCCCCTTGCTAAGCATCTGCGTGCCTACCAGAATGTCGATTTTATGGGCGTTAAAGTTATTTAGCAGCGCCTCAAGCTTGCGCTGCGTGGTGATCTCGTCGCGATCAAATTTTGCGATGCGGGCGCTTGGGAAACGCGCCGCAAGCTGTGCCGCAAGCTCGCCGGTGCCGATCTTGCGCGCCTGCATTACCTCGCCGCCGCAGTTTTCGCAAGACGCCTTGTAAAACGTGCTAAAGCCGCAGTAATGGCACTTCAGCGCCGCAGCGTCCGCGTGATAGCTCATCCCGACGGCGCAAAACGGGCAGCGCACGATCTGCCCGCAGTTTTCGCAAACCATATATTTGTAGTTCGCGCGCGTCGGCAAAAACACGACCGCCTGTTTGCCCGCTTCGAGGCTACGCCCGATCTCGGTTAAAATTTTGGGGCTTAACCCCGTCTCGCTCTCATCGAAAATGAAACGCTTGGCGCTGCTAAAATAGGTGCCGCGCAGGCGGAAGTGCGGCTGCTTCGCGTAAGTGCTAAGCGCAGGCGTCGCAGAGCCCAAAACCACGCGGATGCCGAGCTTTTTGCCGACGAAAATCGCGGCGTCACGGGCATTTAGGCGCGGTGCAGCGGCGGATTTGTAGCTGTCGTCGTGCTCCTCGTCCACGACGATGAGCCCCAGATCGCTAAAGGGCAAAAACAGCGCCGAGCGAGCGCCCGCGATGAGCCTGATCTCGCCTGCGTTAAATTTCGCTAAAATTTCGCGCTTTTTTTTCGGCGAAATTTTGGAGTGCCAGACGCCGAGCCGCTCGCCGAAATAGCTCTGTAGCCGCTTCGTCATCTGCGGCGTTAGCGAAATCTCGGGCATCAAAAACAGCGCCTGCTTGCCCGCAGCGAGCGCCTGCGCGATCAGCGAGATATAAATTTCGCTCTTGCCGCTGCCCGTATCGCCGAAAATCAGCGACGTTTCATTAGCTTCGGCAAATTTACGCGCTTGCTCCTGCGCGGGGGTGAGGTTTGGAATTTTACCTATTTGAAGCGGAGATAGCGACGGCGGGGCGGGGTTTTGTGCTGCGGCATCTGAATTTTGAATTGAGATGGAATTTTGCTTTTGCGCGGAATTCGGCGCGATGGCGGAATTTTGTTTGTGTATCGAACCCAGCGTGGTAACAAAATTTATTGTCGTAGCGGAATTTTGAGCCAATGTAGAATTTTGAATTGAAACGGAATTTTGTTCATTGACAAAGTCCAGCTCTTGTATAGAATTCTGCGCGGCGGTAGATTTTAACGCCAAATTTTGTGAGATAGAATTTGGCGCCTGCTTCAAATTTTGCTTTTGCGTAGAATTCGGCGCGGTAGCGAAATTTTGCGTGACAGTAGCATCCCTACCAAGCGCAAAATTTTGCCTATCGGCAAGAGTTTGCCCTGAGGCACAATTCTGCTTAGTAGCAAGATTTACAAAATCTTGCGTCATCTCGCTTGCAGGCTCGAAAATTCCGAATGCAACGCCCTTTTCGCAAACATAGTAATGCGCGATAAAATTTGCAAGCGTGCTTTGAAACGAGCTAAATTTAAGCTGCGAAATCTCTAAAATTTCCTTAGTTTTGAAGCTCGGCTTTGAAACCTCACGCAGGATCACGGCGGATTTGACGCTCAATTTTACGGGGACTGATACGATTTGATAGGCTAGGATTTTAAAATTTGAACTATAAGTAAGCGGCTTTAGGCTGGCGCCCAAAACCGCAACTTCATAATAGAGCATTTAGCTATTGAGCTAAAGATTGGCAAAGCTCGTCAGCGTGATTACAATCGAATGAACCTACGTTTCTCCCCGCTGCCGTAGCCAAAGGTGTAGTTGGATAGTAATCAAAAGTAGTGCTCTTGCCTGCTACGCTAGCCCTATATGTAGATGTTGCATTGGCATTGCCGTTTGTAACTAAGACCCAGCCGCTTCTGCCGCCAGCTTTCATAGGATAGATAGGCTGCTGCAAAATGCCGTCAAAAAGAGTATTGTTATCTGCGCCCTCCAGTGCAGGCCACGTAGTCACGCCCCTCATCATATTCTCGCCTCTAACTAACGAAAGTCCGCTTCTAATGGCAGCGATATCTCCGCGCATCTTAGCGATCGTGGCATCATCGCGCGTAGCAGCTAGCTTAGGCACTGCAATGCCCGCCAAAATACCTAAAACGACGATGACGAAAATAAGCTCGATCATCGTAAAAGCTTTTAAATTTTTCATGTTAAATCCTTTGATTTAAAGTGAGATGATTATAGCCAAATTTAAATAAAATTAATTTTAGTTAAACGGAAAATATCTAATTTTAGATAAAAATTTACTAAAATTTGCCTAGTTCGCCGATTTTTTGTGAAAATTTTACGGCGGTCTCGGACGAAACGCTAAATTTCAAAAACTTGCTTTGCGCTACGAGCACGATCGTAGATCCCAGTTCGAAATTCCCTAAATGATCGCCCTTTTTAAATTTTAAATTTTCATATTCGTAAAGCGCCCCCTCCCTACTCGCGCACGCATTCGTTTGTATTCGCGTATCAAAATCAAATCTCATCTTGCCGACATTTAAAGCGCCCACAAAAACCATCCACAAAATCCCGCCGTTTCGCATTTTACACTTCAAAATAACGCGCTCGTTTTTGACGTAGAGGTTTGGAATTTTAAGTAAAAATTTCTTCGCCACGCTGTAAAGATCTGCAGGGATATAAAGCGCCTGCAGCACGCTCAGATCGCACGGCGCGTGATAATGATGATAATCGCGCGGGCTTAGATAGATGTTTGCGTAGCTTAAATTTGCGCCGCTTGTATTTTTGCGGCATTGGGCGTCCTCTGCGCTCGTTTCGCGGCTCACACCGCCTTCATCGCTATAAATTTCAGCCTGCACGCCGCTCGCGGCATAAGTTGCGCCGCCGCCTATGATTTTCGCTTGCGCGGCGCGAAATTTCATCCCTGCGCCGGCATCTTTTGCGCATCCGGTTCCAACCTCGCCGCTCCCGTTCGTAGTAACCGCCTCGTCATCTAAATTTTTAACCGCTCCGCCGCTTTCGCTCGCCGTAAACGTCCACCCCAGCAGCTCGCTAAGGCTGTATTCGCAGCCCTTTACGCTAAAAGCCCGCAGATCGGCGCAGCATCCGCTCTCAAAGATCACGCCGTCGCTAGGGCTTATGAAGGCTAACTCATCTGCCGCTATCTCGCGCGGACGCAGCAAGCGGCGGGTAAAAAGCGCGTTTAGGCTCGCGTAGCTTTGCGGCGGATCAAATTCGCTCATATCGATTTTGAAAAATTCCACATATTTGCGGTTGATAAAATTTTGTATAAATTTAGGAAATTTCACCGCGGCGATAACCCCGAAAATCCTCGAAATAAAACTTCTCATCTATGCCTTTCTAAGCTTAAGCAGCGCGATCTCGGCATCGGCAAAGACCCTTATCGGCGGGCCCCAAAACCCTACGCCGCTGCTTACGTAAATTTGCTTCAGCCCGTCGTTATACAGCCCGTAAAGATACTTCTGGCTAAGTAGCACCAAAAGCGTCCACGGGAAAATTTGCCCCGCGTGCGTGTGTCCGCAAATACACAGATCGACCTCGTCGCGCACGAAGTCCACGACGTATTTGGGCTGATGCGCGAGTAAAATTTTTGGTTTATCGTGGTCTGCTTGCGCTAGCGCAGCGCTTAGATCGGGCTGCATATATCCGAAGCGAAAGCCGCTAAGATCGTGCACGCCCATTAAATTTAGCCCTTTAAATTCCACGCTTTCGTTTTGCAGCACCCGCACGCCCGCTTTTTGCATCGCCGCGATAAGCCCGCTTGCGTCGCCGCGGTAATACTCGTGGTTGCCCGTGACGAAAAAGATAGGCTTTTTGATCGCCTCAAGAGGCTGCAAAATATCCCCGAGCTCATCCGAGCGCAGATCAAACATATCGCCCACGATCAGCAGTGCATCGAAGCTTAGCGAGTTTATCCGCGCTACGACGCCTTGCAAAAACTCCTTTTTCAAAAACTCGCCCAGATGCACGTCCGAGATGACGGCGAAATTTAGCTCGCGATCTAAGCTTTTGATTTTTATTTCGCACTCGGTGATCTTGGGCTGCTTAAGCGCATTGAAAAAGCCCTTAAATAGGTAGCTAAACGTCATTATCACGAAGGTTACGTCGATGAAGGTTTTTAAAAATCTTCGCCTATTTTCGCTAAATTTAGCCACGTGGGTGGCGGCGCTTAGCACATCGTAAGCAAGGCAGAGGAAAAATAGAGATAAAGTCACCGCGGCGCAAAATACGCAAGCTTTATAAAGCAGCTCGTTTTTAAAGCTTACGCCGGGGCCGAATCCCGCAAAAAAGATAGCGTCAAAGACCGCTAAAACTATGCAAAGCAAGATCAAAGCAGGGCGAAACGCCCCAAAATTTTTATATGACGCAAAGCGCGCGCCGATCGATTTATAAACGTAAAGATTGAAAAACAGAAATAAAACCGTACCGACGATCGGGAAAATATAGGCGCTTTTCAAACTCTAGCCTTGGATATATTCGTCCAGCTTATGTTGATCGAAGCTTGCGATATTGTGCTCCTCGTCCAAAACGAGAGCCCCGCTCTTTTTAAATTTAGTGATGGTGCGCGAAAAAGTCTCGGGGGTGACGTTTAAAATTTTAGCCAGCTTCGTATATTTCGTGCTCGTAAAGATATCGAAATTTTCGCTGATAAACTTAGCGATCTTGCCGTCGCAGTTTAGCACGACCTGATTATCGACGACCGCATTTAGCGCACGGATCTTCTCGGACATCGATTTTAAAAGCTCCAAGCAAATTTTAGGATCGCTCATAAACTCGTTTTTAAATTTCTCATAATCGATCTTTAGCACCTCGCCGTTTGTCGAAAACACGCCGCTAGCAGGATAGCTCGTCTCTTCGAAATTTACCATCTCCGCCACGAGCGAGATGGGGCGGATCTCGTGCATATGGATCTCTCGCCCCTTCGCGGAGGTTTTATAGATTTTTAAAATTCCTTTTAGCAGGACCAATAGATACTGCGAGTGCTCGCCCTCGAAAAATAAAATTTCGCCCTTTTTGTAGCTTTTGTGGATGCTAATCTGCTCCAAACGCTTGATTTGCGCTGCATTTAGAGCCTTGAAATAAGGAATTTTTTCGATCATCGCCGCGACCTATTTTTTAAGCAGGTCTCTTATTTCGCTAAGAAGTTTGACCTCTTCGCTAGGCTCGGCAGGTGCTGCCGGCTCAGGCGCAGGCTCGGCGGGCTTTTTAAGCTTATTGATCGCCTTGATCGCGCAGAATATACAAAACGCGATGATGATGAAATCGACCGTTACCTGGATAAACGAGCCGTAGTTTATCGTAACGGCCGGGGTCTGCCCCACCGCTTCTTTTAGCACGATCTTAAGATCGGTAAAATTCATTCCTCCCGTAAGAAGTCCTAAAACCGGCATCATAATGTCGCTTACGAGCGAGGTTACGATCTTGCCGAAAGCCCCGCCGATGACGACGCCCACCGCCATATCGATGACGTTTCCTTTCATCGCGAATTCTTTGAATTCCTGAATGAAACCCATATTCTCTCCTTAGATAAGATGCGCCGATATTAGCCTATTTTTGCTTTGTTTTTGCTTTTTATTAGGAAGTAAAAAGTATAATCCGAGCTTAAATTTAAACCCAAAGGACCTAAATTGTATCGCTTCGCTCCGTCGCCCACCGGCGATATGCATATCGGAAATTTACGCGCGGCTATTTTTAACTACATCTGCTCGCTGCAGGATCAAAGCGGCTTTATTCTACGTATCGAGGATACCGACACCGCGCGCAATATCGAAGGCAAAGATCAAGAGATAATCGAAATTTTAAAGCGCTTCGGCATCTCGTGGCAGAGTCTGTATTATCAAAGCAAAAATTTAAAATTTCATCAGCAGTTCGCAGCCAAGCTGCTCTCCGAGAAAAAGGCGTTTTGCTGTTTTTGCAGCGAGGAGGAGCTGGAGGCTAAAAAGCAAGCCGCCAAGGACGCGGGCGAGGCGTATCGCTACGACGGACACTGCGAGCATTTAAGCGACGAGGAGGTGCTTGGCTGCGAAAAGCCCTTTACTATCCGCCTCAAAAAACCTGATCACGCGCTGGAATTTACCGACGCGATCAAGGGGCGTATAGCATTTGAGCCGCAGAACATCGATAGCTTCGTCATCATGCGCGCGGACAAGACGCCAACTTATAACTTCGCCTGCGCCTGCGACGATATGATGCAGGGCGTGAGCTTCGTAATCCGCGGCGAGGATCACGTCTCAAACACTCCGAAGCAAAACTGGATCCGCCAAAGCCTCGGCTACGACGGCGAGATCAAATACGCGCACCTGCCGATCATATTAAATTCCGAAGGCAAAAAGATGAGCAAGCGCGAGGATAGCTCGTCGGTAAAATGGCTGCTTCAAAGCGGCTACCTGCCCGAGGCGATCGCGAACTATCTGATCCTGCTGGGCAACAAAACGCCGCGCGAGGTCTTTAGCATGGATGAGGCGGTGGAGTTTTTCGACATCGCTAAAATTTCAAAAAGCCCGGCTAAATTTGACGAGGACAAACTCGCCTTTATAAACCGCGAGCATATCAAAAGAGCGAGCGAGCAGCGCCTGGCGGAGCTTTTTGAGCTTGAGCCTAAATTTGCTCCTTTGATAAAATTTTACACTCAAGAAGCGAGCCTTATTCCGCAGATCAAAGAGAAGATCGCAGCGATCTACGGCACGAAAGATATCCCGCAGGAGTGGGCGACGCAGGCGCAGGCGCTACGAGAGGCGATCTTAAATTTATTAAGCCCAAACGGCGCACCGGCAGAATTTAATGATTTCAAAGCGGCGCTTTCGCAAGCTACAAATTTAAAAGGCAAGAGTCTATTTATGCCGCTTAGGTTTTTACTAACCGGCGCGCCCCACGGACCGGAGCTTAGCGAGCTGTATCCGCTGATCCGCGCCGATCTGAAGGAGATCGTATGCTAGCAAACAGCCTGATCTACGGTACGCTCATCACTCTGCACTACGCGCTGCAAGCCTATATGATGCTAATTTTCGTCGCCTGCGTCTTAAGTTTCATCCGTCCAAATCCGTTCGGTAAATTTTATAAAATCTTCCGCGTCATCTCTGCGCTTACAGAGCCTGCGTTCGCGCTGGTGCGCCGCTATCTGCCTACGACTTTCGGCGGCTTTGATCTTTCGCCGCTTCTTATCCTACTCGTGCTTAACTTCTTTGACAGCGCGATAATCTATATCATCAATAGGACGGTCATTTGAAAATATTTTTGAAATTTAGCCTTGTTTTGGGACTGCTGTGCGCCGCAAGTAGCGGTAAAATTTTAAGCTACGAGGAGATTAAAAACGAACCCAAATCCCTAGCTAAGGATTATTACATCTATCGCCTAATCGACGAGACGAAATACAACAAAGCGGAGATTAAAATTTTAAAACAGAGTATCTTCCGCTACAAAGGCAAGCTAAAAGATAAGCTCGATAGAATTTTCGGCATCGCCAAAACCCCTAAGCGTCCGGATCGATGTGCAGGCGTTACCTCCTCCAATATTTTAGATGCAAATTTAACCTGCAAAAAGGCGCGCTCATATCCAAATTTCATCGCCAAGCTAAGCCCGTCCGTGCGCGAGACGCTCGCTTCGCAACTAGAGAGTCACCAAGACGCGGCTTCGCGAAACGCCGTAAATTTACTGCGCGGATTTAACGACGAAAATCCGAGCGAGTACTTTATGCAGAGCCGCAACGCGCAAAACTACTTTTTATATTACGACTACTTAAAAAGCGCGGGCAAAGACGCTCTGATCGATATCGACGCGGATGCGACCTTCGTTACCGGCCTAAGCGCCCAGCCAAGCTTTAAGGCGGTTCTTAACGACGCGCTAATCAACCGCAAATACCCGCGCCTGCGCCGCTCGCTCACGGGCGTCGATCCGCTGGCCGTGGAGAAGGACGTAGCGTTTATGCTCGGCGTAAACGCCGTCATGCAGGGTGACGAAGGGGCTGCACTTGCGTTTTTTAGCCGCGCCGCCGCGAGCTTTGAGAAGCCTCACGACGTGCACAATGCGAAATTTTGGGTATATCTGCTAAGCGGAGATCAAAATATCGTAAAAGAGCTGGCCGCAAGCGAATACTACAGCCTATACGCGCTTTATGCCAAAGAGATTTCTGGAAATAAAAATTTAAACATCATCATCCCAAACCCCGCTAAAAATTCCATCGAAGGCTACGACATCACCGATCCTTTCGCTTGGGTTCGCACGAAAAATAGCGCCGATAGGATGTCTCGCGAGCAGCTTTTGGAATTTGCCAAAAAATTCGACACCAAGCAAAGCATCGGCGAGTACTCATATATCATGAATAAAGCGGGCGGAGGCAAGGACAACTTCTATCCGACGCCGTTTATGGAGTATATCGGCGACGGCGACAACCGCCGCAAAGCGCTAATTTTAGCGCTCGCACGCCAAGAGAGCCGCTTTATCCCAAGCGCCGTTTCCACCTCGTACGCGCTCGGGATGATGCAGTTTATGCCGTTTTTGGCTAACGACATCGGCAAAAAACAGCTTGCGATCGCGGGCTTTGATCAAGACGATATGTTCCGTCCCGAGGTCGCCTACCGCTTCGCAAACATCCACATTGACTGGCTGGAGCGCAAAATTTACAGCCCGGTTTTCATCGCATACGCTTACAACGGCGGGCTCGGGCTCGTTAAAAAGATGCTTCAGCGCGGCGATATGTTTAATAAGGGCAAATTTGAGCCGTGGCTTAGCATGGAGCTCGTGCCGTATGCCGAGAGCAGGGACTACGGTAAAAAGGTACTCGCAAACTTCATCATCTACTCGCAAATCCTCGATCCGCGCGCGAAAGTCTCAGTGCAACAGGAGCTGCAAGACCTGCTGATACCGAGCAGAAGCGACGATTTTAGATAAATTTACGAGGCGGCGAAATGAAAGCAAAGCGAAATCTTATAGTTAAAATTTTAGCCGCTTTGGCTTTTATCTGCGAAATTTGCGCGGCGACTCAAAATTTTTCGGCTACCAAAGAGATCGCGAAATCGCTTAAGGATGATGAAATTTTAATCCTTAAAAGCGATCTTGCCGCTGCCAAAAAACAGGGCGGCGCGCTGCAAGAGCTAAATTTAGAGGAAAGAGAGCTTGCAAAAAACGCGCTTAAGCTTCCGTTTGAAATTTACGAGCTGCGTCTTTCGGAGGATCAAAATACGCTCTTCGGCTTGGGCGACGATAAAGGCGGCATCGTCTTGATCGACGTTACCGAGCCGCGCACTCTAAGGCTTGCGGGCATATTTTCTTTTCCGCAACACGAGTTTGATCCCGCTTATATAGATATCGCGCAGAGCAAAGACGGCAAAAGTCTATTCGTCGCCGATCCTAATTTCGGAATTTATAAGCTGGATCTTAGCGACCGAAGGGATATTAAAATTTCGGCTCGTCTTGAGGCGCGATTTGTAAATAAAATAGAGCTTTCAGCCGACGGACATACCCTCTTTGCGAAAGATTTTTTAGCACCCTTACCGCCTATGACGTAAAAGATGATAAATTTACGCAGCTTGCTTATTTTATCGCCCCTTCCAAAGTCACTAAGCGGGAATACGATTACGCTTGCGCACCGCATAGATTGTCCGAAATAAAGGAACTCGGCGATCTTAAGTTACTCTCTGAGAACGAACTCTTGCTGGCAAGCTGGACGGGGTTTTATATTTTAGATATATCGGATATGGATAGGTACCGCGCAAATGCCGCGCAAAACTCCAATATCTTAAAGCAGGTCCGCTATATCGCTCATCCGCATTTAGAAATCGATAAAATGACGCTATCCAAAGACGGCAAGCGGGTATTTTCATCAAATTGGAACGAATTTGGGCTATATGATTTAGGCGAAAACGACACAGCCCAATCAAGCGCATATTACAGCGGCACGCATTTAAATAATTTTAAAGTCATAGAGGATCTAAATTTAGCCTACTTGGGCAAAAAAATATCCGAAAAAGGGGAGTTTCCAAGCGTGGATCTAATCGATTTTAGCAATAAACTCGACCCCGCCCCGATAAAAAGATATCTCTTTCCGCAGAGCCTAAAAGGCGTAAGCGTCGAGTCTCGCGGCGAATATCTATTCTTTTCCTATTTTACGAGAAACGGAGCGTTCATAAGCGGGCTTGATCGCGCTTCGTTAAACTCCGCCGAAAAATCCGCTCAATCTACGCAGATGCAAAATGAAAATTTAGCCGAAAAAAGCCCTGAAGAAAAAGGCGCGATCTGGGATCTTCCTTACGCTAAAAACGGCTTTAGAACCGTCGATAACATAATAAAATCTCCGCAAGGATATCTGCTCCTTGCAAGTGCGAGCGACGAATACCGAGTCTCGCTAGTTGAGTTAAGCAAGCGAGGAGCGGAGCTCTGGCGCAAAAAATTAAATATGGTATCCGCAGCCAATATGCCGGTAGCGGCGATGGATTCATACGTGCTTTTGGATAATCAAATTTTAGACGCCAAAACGAAAAAGATAATCTACGAATTTCCTCTTAAATTTAAAGAAGTAACGAGCTTCGGCGATAAATTTGCCGCGATAGATGAAAACGACGATCTGTGCTTTTACGAGAGAGAAAAACTGCTATGGAAGAAAAAGCTAAATATCGCAAAGAGCAAAAGGCCGTTTGACGGCACTATGACAAAGATAGCCAAAATATCCGAAAGCGAGATCCTGCTCATCATCGAAAAAGATGGATTTTTAAAATTTAACGCTAAGGGCGAGGAGCTTTGGCACAGGAGCGTAAATTTCGCCCGCACGAAGGAAGGCGCCGCCTCGGACGAACTCGTAATCGATCAGAAAGCGCAGCTGTTAAAAGCAAAGGACGGATCGATATTTCTGCTGGCAAAATTCGGCGCAAATATCGCAAAATTTGACGCCTTAGGCAATGAAATTTGGAGAAAGCAGATTTGCGGAAGAGATCGCGGCGTATGCGATCTGCCCGACACGCTAAACGCGACCTATAAATTAGCAAACTACAAAGAGGGGCTACTTCTAATCGGCGCAAACGACGCTTCGGAGGATCAAACGATATTTTTAGAGCTTGATCTGGACGGCAATATATTGCGCGAAAACAAAGCGAAATTGCAAGATTTTTGGCTCAAAAGCGCCGTAAGTACGGATGATGGAGGCGTTTTAATAGGCGGAAGCGCTCACGGTGACGATACGGTCATAATAAAAATCCGCTCCGACCTGCCGCTGGATCAACAAAAGATCAAAAATTTAAACAGATAAATTATCGTAGATTATCCCACCGCAAAGGCTGCGACAAGTTTAAATTTAGCCTCTTTACAGCTTGTTTGCGGCGCTTTAAAATTTCGTAACTTCGGATATGCAGGTCGCCGTTTTAAAATTTCGGCAAGTTTTAAATTTTAAATTTACGCTTGCCGCTGCGCCGTTTTAGTTAAATTTAACGGCGTGGGACCTGCGAGCGCGAGATGATTTAATCGTGATTTAAATCGTGCGACTCCGCAAGCTGCTTTAAAATTTAGCGACCATTTGCTATTTGAAAAGCCCTTTGATCTTGTCAAAAAGCGACTTCTTTCCGCCTGCGGAGGCTGCGTCTTCATGATCTTCTGCGGCGGAATTCTTGCCGCCGTCTTCTATCGTATCGCCGCTGCACGGGACGGAATTCTCGCCGCTTGCTTTCATTGTGCCGCCATCCGCTTCCATTGCACTGCCGCCG
>CALHQN010000103.1 GCA_938036585.1 uncultured Campylobacter sp. | reverse complement strand
CCGCGCGGAAAATAAAATTTCAGATCACGCCAGCCCGCTTATGACGCCCCCATCCGTGATCTTCATATTTAGCGCGTTGGGAACCTTCGGCAGCCCCGGCATCAGCATTATCTTGCCGCAGACGGCGACGATGAAGCCCGCTCCCGTGCGGATCTGAAGGTCCTTGACGCTGAGCTTAAAGCCGCGCGCGCGCCCAAGCGCCTTAGCATCGTCGCTGAAGCTATACTGCGTCTTGGCGATGCAGACGTTTAGCCGCTCAAGACCCAAGGCTTTGATATGCTGCAGCGCCTTTTGCGCTTCAGGCTCGAAAACGACCTCGCTCGCGCCGTAAATTTTAGTAGCGATCTTTTCGATCTTGCTTGCCGTATCGTCGCTAAGCTCGTAGGCGAATTTCAGCTCCTTAGCGAGCTCGCACTCATCTATGACGAGGCGGGCTAGCTCAAGCGCGCCCTCGCCTCCTTTGGCGAAATTTTCGCAAATCGCCATCTGCACGCCGCGCTGCTTGCAGTAATCGCGTACGAAAGCGATCTCGTCGTCGCTATCGAAGCTGAAGCGATTAAGCGCCACGACCGGGTTTAGCCCGAAGTTTTGTAAAATTTCAATATGCCCGCCTAAATTTACGATGCCTCTTTGAAGCGCGGCAAGATCAGGGCTCGCGATACTTTCTTTATCCGCGCCGCCGTTGTATTTAAGCGAGCGGATCGTGCTAACCAGCACCGCGGCATCCGGAGCGATACCCGCGCGGCGACACTTGATGTCGATAAATTTTTCAGCCCCAAGCTCGCTTCCGAAGCCCGCCTCCGTCACGGCGTAATCTGCTAGCGAGAGCGCAAGCTTGCTCGCCATTATGGAGTTGCAGCCGTGCGCGATATTTGCGAAGGGTCCTCCGTGCACGAGCGCGGGCGTGTGCTCAAGGCTTTGGATGAGATTTGGCTTCATCGCGTCTTTTAGCAGGATCGCCACGGCATCCGCGCAGCCCAGATCGCGCACGTATATCGGCTCTCCCTGCGTATCGTAGGCGACCATTATGTTTGCGATGTTTTCCTTAAGCTCGGCAAGATCGTTCGAGAGGCACAGAACCGCCATTATCTCGCTAGCTGCGGTGATATTAAAGCCGTCCTCGCGCTGCACTCCGTCGGTGCGCCCGCCCTGTCCAACGGTGATGTGGCGCAGCGCGCGATCATTCATATCCATGCAGCGCTTCCACAAAATTTTATCGATCTTTAGCGGGTTTTCTTGATACAGCGAGTTGTCGATGACCGCCGAAATGAGATTATTCGCGGAGGTGATCGCGTGAAAATCGCCGTTAAAGTGCAAATTTAGATCATCCATCGGCACTAGCTGCGAATATCCGCCGCCCGCAGCTCCGCCTTTGATACCAAAAACTGGCCCCAGCGACGGCTCGCGCAGCGCAAGGCAGACGCTTTTGCCCAGACGCTTTAGCGCGTCGGCTAGACCGATGGAGGTCGTAGTCTTGCCCTCGCCAAACGGCGTCGGATTGGTCGCCGTGACTAAAATAAGCTTAGAAGCGCGCGAGCGCGGCTTGATGTTTAGCTTGGCTTTGTAGTGGCCGTACAGCTCGATCTCATCCTCACTAAGCCCCAAATTTTTCGCAACGTTTGAAATTTTATCCGGCTTCGCCGCATTTGCTATTTCGATATCGCTCAACATATTCTCTCCTTAAATTTAAAATTTTATCGCGCAGTTTTTACGCACCGCCTCTTTAAATCCGCGCATTAGCTCGCGCGCTATGCGCACCTTATCCGCCAGCCGCGCAAGATCAAAGCTCGCGCCGCGAAATTTGCCCCGGCTAAATTTCGATCTCGATGCCCACGGGGCAGTGGTCGCTGCCCATCACGTCGCTTAGGATGAAAGCGTCCTTTAACCGCGAGCGCAAATTTGCCGAGATGAAAAAATAATCGATCCGCCAGCCTACGTTTTTGGCGCGCGCGTTAAAGCGGTAGCTCCACCACGAGTAGGCGTCCCGCAGCTCGCCGCGCACAGCACGGAAGGTATCGATGAAGCCCGCCGCCTCCACCTCATCGAGCCATGCCCGCTCGATCGGCAAAAAGCCCGAGGTTTTGGAGTTTGCTTTGGGGTTTGCAAGATCGATCTCGCGGTGCGCGGTATTTACGTCGCCGCAAAATATTACCCCGAGCCCCTGCTCCGCGAGACTGCGCGCGTAGGCTAGGAATTTTGCGTAAAATTCCATCTTGTAGGCTAGCCGCGCCTCGTCCTTTTGGCCGTTGGGAAAGTAGATATTAAAAAGCACGACATCGCCGAAACGGTGCTGCAGCACGCGCCCCTCGTCGTCCGGGAAAAATAGCGCCTTGCTCGTCTCGCTTTTAAATTTCGCCAGGCTCGCCACGCCCGAATATCCCGCGCGCGCGGCGGAATTTAGATCGATCTGAGAAAATCCGAGCTCGTAAAGCCCTTTCGGAGCGTCCTTTTCGCTCACCTTGATCTCTTGCAAGCCCAAAAAATCGGGGTTTTGCTCCGCAAGCCACGCAAAGCCGTCTTTGCCGAGCACTGCGCGCAGCCCGTTTACGTTCCAACTAATCAGTTTCAAATTTAGCCTTTGGCGCAAAAATTTTGGTATGATTATACGAAATTTTGACTAAATTTAAAGGAAAATTATGCGCAATCAGCCCAAATACCGATTTTTTGCCAACTGGGGCTACGCGATGGCGGGTCTTGCCGAGATGCTGCGCAGCGAGCGTAGCTTTAGACTCGAGCTTTGCGTGTTCGTCCCGCTTCTGCTGTCGCTATTTTTTTGGAATTTCGGCGCAGTGCTAAATCTATTTTTGATCTTCGGCGCGGTCTTTACGTTCACAACCGAATGCATAAACTCAGCTATTGAGCGCGCGGTCGATCTTGCCACGAGCGAAATCCACCCGCTAGCCAAGGGCGCCAAAGACACCGCAAGCACCGCCGTGATGATTAGCCTATTTCTCAACGCCGCGCTGTGGGGCTACGCGCTGATAGATAAGCTATTTTAGCAGCGGCGTATAAAAATTTAATTTCGCCGCAGTGCCATAGATAAATGGCAAATTAAGCCTAAATTTCGTAAAATCACTGCCAAGACGCGAGGTCGCGTAATACGTTAAAAGGCAAACGATGAAAAACTCAACCGCGTAAATTCCGCTAAATTTAAACCAAATCAACCAATC
>CALHQN010000102.1 GCA_938036585.1 uncultured Campylobacter sp. | reverse complement strand
TATCCCATCATCGTAAGGCTCAAATTCTTCCATATCGCTAGCGATTTTGGCGACCGATTTGGCTAGCTTTTTTTGACTTACGTCCTCAAAAATTTCATCCGCCGCGACCGCCGAAATAGCAATTAAAGCGGCTACGATAGCGAGGATAAAAAACGAATACCAAAGCGTCACGCGCGCCGTGATGGGGATATTCGCGAAGATCCGCTTAATCCTTAATAACATAGCCGAGCCCTCTTTTGGTTTGGATTATTTCGCACTCGCCGAGCTTCTTTCTTATATTTTTTACGAGCACGTCGATGACGTTTGAGCCGCCCGTGTAGTCAAAGTCCCAGACGTGATCCTTGATCTGATCGCGGGTTAGAATTCTGCCCTTATTTAGCATCAAAAACTCTAAAATTTCATACTCTTTACCCGTTAGCTCGATGCTTTGTCCGCCAAGTTCTACGGATTTTTTAGAAAGATCGATCTTCAGCTCGCCTGCGTCAATTTCATTGGCGGCGCTGCCGCTATTTCGGCGAATAAGCGTGCGCGCCCTAGCCAGCAGCTCCTTAAAATTAAAGGGCTTAACCAAATAATCGTCCGCGCCCGCATCGAGCCCCTTTACGACGTCGTCCACCTCATCCTTTGCCGTCAGTATCAGCACGGGTGTCGCTAGCTTTGCGGCGCGCGATTTTTGCAAAAACGTAAGCCCGTCCATCACTGGCATCATAATATCGAGCACGATGAGATCGTAGTGCGCCACGGCGGTAAAGTCCATCGCCTCCTCGCCGTTAAACGCGCTATCGACGCTATACCCGTCTTTTTTGAAGTGCTTTACGATCACGTTGTTTAGGTCAATTTCATCTTCGACGACTAAAATTTTCATCTTTGCCCTTTTTAAATTTTGCCCGCTATTTTATCAAATTTAACTTTTGATTTTCAGCTTTAAAATTTCGCCGCCCCTCGCCGCGATCTTAAAATCATACGAAAAGCCGTTAGATTTGGCCTTTGCTTCATAAAAATACTCGTCGCCCCGTAAGCCCGAAGCATGTCTTTTGACTAGATAAATTTGGCCGAATTCTATCCCGCTTGCGTCCGTTTTTAGGCGGTTTGCGACGATCTCCTTGATAATGGCGCGCGAGATGATCTGCGCACCGTCAAATTTCGCCTGCTCCTCGTTTATTTTTGAAAGCTGCGCTTTTTGCGCTTCGTCTTTTAGCTCGCTTGCGGCGTCCAATAGCCACAGCCCCGCCCTGCCGGCACAAACTAGTGCGCTGGCTGCGCTTTGCAGCGAAATTTCGAGCGCTTTTTTAAATAAATTTTGCGCTTTGCATTTCGGAGCGCCCACGCATATTTTTTCCGCGCTTTCGCCTACCTTGCTCGCGTTTTGATCTAAATTTTCGTAGCCCTGCTCCGCCCCGCTTTCGCCGGAATTTCGCTCGGCGCTTTCATCTAAAATTCGGTTTAGATTTTCAACCGTGCTTTCCTCGCCGTTTTCATCTAAATTTAGAGTGCTTTTGCTCGCTGCACTCGCGCTATCGTCTAAATTTACACCGACGTTTGCGTTTAAATTTTCATCCGCGTTTTCGTTAAAATTCGCGCTCAAATTTTCCTCCGAATTTCGCCCGCTAGTTTTCTCATCTAAATTTTGATTCGTATTTTTGCTCATCTTTTTTCCTTTGCCTAAATTTCGGCGCCCGAAGCTACTCGGGCGCATAAAATCACTTCGTGTAGTTGCCGATAATTTCGCCTGTTTGAGCGTTTATTATCACCTTTTTCTCGCTCATGCCTTTTTTAAGCTCGACCTCGTAGATCCAAGTGCCGTTTTTATTATAAAGGTCCGCTTCATCAAGGCTCCAGCCAGCCTCAAGCGCTAACGCCTTATCTGCGGCCTCGTCGATGCTAAGAGCGAACTTTGAAAAGTCTATCGCCTCATTTGGCAATATAAATTTCTTGTTTTTAACCTCTTGTTTTACGATCCGGCCGCTTGCGGCGTCGATTTTGATCTCTTGTTTTTGATTGTCTTTAAAAGACTCTATCTCATAAAAAGTCGCCCCTTTTTTAACATCCATTGATATATCCTTGATCTTTGAGCCCGGGAAATTTTTCTCCGCGACATCTAAAGCCTCCTTGGACGTGATAGCCTGCAAGCTCGTCGCACCTAAAACCGCCGCTAAAACCGCTGCGCCTAATAACTTTGTCATTTCTGATCCTTTTGTTTTGATTTCCAACTTTCGTTTGGATGAGCGCATTATAAAATTCCTAAATGAAGCTGCGATGAATAAAGATGGATTTAGTTAAAAAACGGGTGGGGCTAAATTTAAAGAAGCGAAAACCAAGCCTGCTCGATCTTGGCTAGGTTTTGGGGCGCGGTAAATTTAAACCGCGCCGCGATGAAATTTTGAAATTTTATAGTCCAAGCAGAATTCAGAAATTTTACAAAATTCTCAAAAAATTCAAAGATTGAAAAAGTTTGGCTGTCTAAAATTCCGGGCATAAAAAAAAGCGCCCGCCGTTTGACGGACGCCGTGTATAAATCGCGGGGCGAAATAAACGCCGCCGCGAGCAAAGGAGCTTATTTATCTCTTAAATTTAACTCGCTAACGAGCTTGGAATAAACTGCGTAGTCTTTGTTTTTGAGATATTTCATCATTCTTTTGCGCTGACCTACTAGTTTTAGTAGTCCTAAACGGGATGAAAAATCTTTCGGATTTGCCTGGATGTGGGCGGTAAGAAGCGTGATCCTCTCGGTAAGAAGCGCGATTTGCACCTCTGCAGAGCCCGTATCCTTCTCTCTTCTAGCGAATTTCGCAACTATCTGTGCTTTTTGAGCCGTGTCTAAAGCCATGATGACCTCCTGATCGGTAAAATAGGAAGAGATTATACTTAATTAACCTAAATTTTTGCTTTTTTGATGTAAAATGCACGCTTTGACACCAAAGGAGAAGATAAATGCTTTTTACAAAAGCAAGCGAATACGCCCTACTTTCAATGATCTGCATCGCGGGTAAGGAGGAATCGATGGATGTCGATTCGATCTCTAGCGAGCTTGGAATTTCACGCAGCTTTTTGGCTAAAATTTTACAAAATTTGGCTCGCGCGAGACTTTTAAATTCCTTCAAAGGCGCCAAAGGCGGCTTTGTACTCGCGCGCAATGCGGACGAGATCACGCTAAGCGAGATCATCAAAAGCGCCGAAAGACGCAAGGCGACGGTATTTGACTGCACCGCCGAGGGGATCGACGCCTGCCCGAACGGTCGCACGCTGTGCCGCGTCAATCTAATGTTCGGCGAGCTTCAGGAGAAGGTCGATGAGTATATGGATACGATCACGCTAGCAAACATCATCGGCAAAGAGCGCAAATGAAAATATATCACCTCAGCCACACCGATCTGGACGGCTACGGCGCGCAGTTCGTCGCGGCGCACTATTTGACGGACGTGGAATTTTTTAACGCCAACTACGGCAAGGAGATAAACGAAAAATTTGATCTCATCCTCGAGCGCATCGACGAGCGGCTTGCCGCAAACGCAGACGAGAAAAGCCTAGTTTTAATCACTGATCTAAATTTACTACCCGCGCAGTGCGAGAAATTTAGCGGCGAACTGGCGCGCCGCAACGCCCGTGTGATCCTTCTGGATCATCATCAAAGCGGACTTGAGTGCGCAAAGAAATTCCCGTGGTATTTTCTGGACTCGTCGCGTTGCGCCACGAAGATCACCTATGATTTTTTCAGCGCGATGTTCGGCGGCGAGACGCGGCTGGATAAGCTCGTGCGCGTCGTAAACGCCGTGGACATCTGGCTGAAAGAGCAGAGCGAGTTTGAGCTCGGCAAAGTCTGCCTCGGCATGGTCTCGGGCGCGAAAGAGATCAATAAAATTATGTTTGAGCGGGAGAGCAGGGATTATATCTTTTTCCTGTTAGAAAAAATTTTTAAATTTCAAGACGAGCCGAACGCGCACATCGCGCTAGATAGCGCGCTGCACGGCGTAAAAAAGGAATTTTTTAAAAGCGAGTGCGACGATACGCTAAGCAATCTCGTCTCGCATTTCGTAGTCGCCCGCCTAAGCGCGCAAAAGCAGCGCTTTGAGATCGACTATCTCGGTAAAAAGGGCATTTTGACCTACAATATCGGCAACGTAAGCGTCATCGGCAACGACTTTTTGACGCAAAACCCCGATGTCGATTTTTTCATCGATGTAACGAGCAAAAAAACGCTCAGCTTCCGCGCCGACGGCAAGATCGACGTAAGCGAAATGGCAAAGCTGCTTCTCGGCGGCGGCGGGCACGTAAACGCGAGCGGCGGGATATTTGCGGGCTTTAAGGACGCGAGCTCGTACGAAGCCGTAAAGGCGCAAATCGTGGATCTGATCGAGAAAAAAACCCAAATTTCAAAGGAAGAAGATGAAAACTAATGATGAAAAAATCGCCAAGCAGGACCTCATCTACGAGATCAACATCCTGCTTGACGCGATGCTGCTTTATGCTGGCGTGAAGCGCGAGCGGCTCGCCGATGCGGCGCAA
>CALHQN010000101.1 GCA_938036585.1 uncultured Campylobacter sp. | reverse complement strand
AGGTCAGCGAAATAACTGCAAAAGCGATGGCGGGCGAGCTTGATTTTTTCGAGAGCCTTAGCGAGCGGGTGGCGCTGATAAAGGGAATGAAGCTTAGCGATGCTAAAGCTATCGCAGAAAGCCTGCCTTTTGTTTGCGGCGCTAGCGAGATCATCGCGTATCTGAAAAATAAAGGCATAAAAGTGATCGTCTTTAGCGGCGGATTTCATCTAGCCACGGACGCCGCGCAGAAAAAACTGGGTTTTGACGCGAGCTTTGCGAACTATCTGCATGAAAAAAACGGAATTTTAACCGGGCTTTTCGGCGGCGAGATGATGTTTGGATACTCAAAAGGCGCGCTGCTTGCGCAGCTTAAATCGCTGATGGGTCTAAAGACGAGCGAGGTAATGTGCGTGGGAGACGGTGCGAACGACGTTTCGATGTTTCGCGAGGCGGGACTTAGAATCGCCTTTTGCGCGAATGAAATTTTAAAAGAGCACGCAAGCGTCTGCATTGAAAAAAAGGATTTGAAGGAGATTATGAAATATGTATGATAAAGCCCTAAATTTCAGCCTTTGGTGCGACTTTTTGGAGCGCGATTTTATCGATAAAGATTTCGACGAGCTGATCAAAAAGGGGATAATTAACGGCGCGACTTCCAATCCCGCGATCTTTAAAAACGCAATCCTAAGCTCCTCCGCATACGATGCGGCCAAAGAGGAATTTAGAAAAAAAGAGCCTAAAAAGCTGTATGAAATTTTAGCCACCGCGGACATCAGAAGCGCGGCGGAGAGCCTGCTTAAAAATTTTATTAACGGCGATGACGGCTTTGTGAGTATCGAGGTCGATCCATATTTTGCAGACGACGCCGAGGCTATGTACCGCGAAGGCAAGCACCTATATAGCACGATCGGAATGCCGAACGTTATGATCAAAATCCCCGCTACGAAGGCGGGCTACGAAGCGATGCGCGATCTACTAAAAAAGGGGATCAGCGTAAATGCGACTTTGGTTTTTTCACCCGAGCAGACCGTAAAATGCATCGAGGCGATAAAAGAGGGAATTGCGGGCTTTCGCCGCTACTTCCCGAAGGCAAATTTACCAAAAACCGTGATTAGCATCTTCGTTAGCCGCTTCGATAGGTTATTAGATGAAAAAATGGCCGCAGCAGGCCTTCCTACCGGTAAAATCGGCATAATGAACGCGGCAAAATGCTACAATATCATCGCTAAAGAAAATTTAAACTACGTAAAGCCGCTGTTTGCGAGTACGGGTGTAAAAGGAGACGATCTGCCGAAGGATTATTATGTAAGCGAGCTAATGTATCCGAGCTGCGTAAACACCGCTCCGCTTGATACCATAGAGGCTTTTGCAAACGTCGATCAAAAACCCAAAACGCCGCCTAGCGATGCGCAGATAGAGGAATTTTTCGCGCGCGTAGCGGATGCGAAAATCGATATGAAAAAGGCGTATAAAAAGCTACTCGATGACGGGCTAGTAGCCTTTGAAGAGGCATTTAAAGAGATAATAAAAACACTTAAAAAGGAGAAATGATGGCGGTTTCGATAGATTACTCCAAGTATCAAGTAGACGCTTCCGAGCTGGATTTCAAACAGCGAGATAAGCTAAATAAATATCTGGAATTTTTGATCCAAAACGGCGGCAGCGACCTTCATATCAAATCGGGCGCGGTTATTAGGGGGCGTATCCACGGCGAGCTCGTAAAATTTAGCAAGACGCCTTTTTTAAAAGAGGATGCGATGACTCTAGCCAAAGAGCTGCTTATTACGCGCTTTCCGGAGCTCATCGAGAGAAAGAGCGTGGATTTTACCTACAAGCTAAACGACGATTATCGCTTCCGCGTTAATATTTTCTTTCAAATCGACGGTATCAGCGCGGTTTTCCGAACGATCCCCGTTAAAATTCCGGAGATTGACGAGCTGGGCTTACCGCCCTCGATCAAAGATATTTGCGACACGGCTATGCGCGGCGTAGTTCTACTTACCGGACCTACGGGAAGCGGAAAGACTACCACGATCGCAAGTATGATAAATCGCATAAACAGGCAAAGAACCAGCCACGTCGTTACGATCGAGGATCCCGTCGAGTTCGTATTTAAAGACGACAAATGCATCATCAATCAGCGCGCTATCGGCGAGGACTGCAACAACTTCGCAGATTCGCTTCGCGCCGCGCTGAGAGAGGACCCAGACGTTATATTCGTGGGTGAGATGCGCGATTTGGAGACGATCGAGACGGCGCTTCACGCCGCAGAGACGGGTCACCTCGTATTTTCGACGGTACACACCATCGATGCGAAAGAGACGGTAAACCGTATCATCGCGATGTTTGAGCAAGCCGAGCAGGAGCGTATCCGAATGACGCTAGCATCCGTCCTAGAGGCGGTCATTTCTCAGCGCCTTGCCCGTACTGTCGAAGGCAAGCGCGTAGCCGTCGTCGAAATTTTGCGCAAAAATACCCGTATTAAGGATATGATCTTAGACTCGCGCGACGATGAAATTCCGGACGCGATCGCCGACGGTCGCAATACCTACGGTATGCAGACCTTCGATCAGCACCTGCTCGATCTTTATAGAGACGGCGTCATCACCCGTGAGGAGGCGCTGGATAAGGCCTCTAAACGAAACGACCTCGATCTGCAGATCAAAAACGTGGACCTTGCCAAAAAAAGGGATTTGGCGGCAGAATCCGGAGAGAGCGCCGAAGAGATGCTCGCAGGCGAAGTCGTACAGCTAAAAGAGATCCGCTGAGTTGCAAATTTTAAAATTCTAAATTTTACAACTTAAAATTTTAAAGAATTCTGCCTGCCGCCGCGCAGGCGGAATTTTATTCGCTTGCCCGCTGCTACGCGGGCATATACTACCTCAAATTTCATTTTAAAATATCTATAATTTCTATTAAAATTCCACGTCTGA
>CALHQN010000100.1 GCA_938036585.1 uncultured Campylobacter sp. | reverse complement strand
AGCGGCAAAGGCCGCAGGATTCCCGCTTAGATGCGAGATCGAAGAGGATTAAAATTTAAAGGGAGAGCATGTTAGGATTTTTTCTAAATAAACATTTTGAGCAAGCAATAGCCGTCGCTAACGACGGCGAGGACGAGTACATCACCACTTCGCACGTAGTTTATGCGATTTTTAAATACAACAAGCCTTTTCACGGACTTATCGTTAAAACGGTTCCGGATATAAATTATCTAAACATCTTGGATAATCTGGGCGGGCTTTTGGATATGATGCCCAAATCAAACGGCAAATCGCCCATTCAGACATACGAATTTAAAGAGATTTTAGCCGAGTTCAGCAGCGCCAAAGAGCCTAGAAACGAGCTTGATTTTATACTTAAAATTTTACGCGATAAGGAAAACGACTGCACTAAAATTTTAAATCACTACGGCATAAACGATACGGTATTTGAGCTGATCGTGGGAAGATACAAGCCGGCATTCGACCGCAGGGACGAGTATGTCGCTCGCGACGAAGAGGCGGCAATTAGGCTAAACTCATACGATATTGACGAGATCGCGCACGCGATAAATTACAACGATAAGCAAAAAGAGTGGCAAAATACCGAGTTTGAGCCGACGTTTGAGAACGAAAGGCTCGCTATAAACGAGCGCGACATCAAAAAAGACTCGCCGAGCTCGCTATATACGCTAAATTTAAACAAAGCGGCGCGCGAGGGCAAGATCGATCCGCTCATCGGGCGCGAAAAGGAGATCGAAAAGACGCTGCAAACCCTCTGTCGCCGCAAGAAAAACAATCCGATCCTAGTAGGCGAAGCGGGCGTGGGCAAAACCGCGATCGTAGAGGGTATCGCGCTTAAAATCGTCGGCGGCGAGGTGCCGCAAAAGCTGAAAAACAAAGAAATTTACGCCCTCGATGCGGGCGCATTGATCGCTGGAACTACGCTGCGCGGGGAGTTTGAGGAGAGGCTGAAAGACCTTATAGACGAGTTTAGCACCAATCAAAACGCGATTTTATTTATCGACGAAATTCACACGATCGTGGGCGCAGGCACGGGCAACCGCAACGAGCTTGATATGTCAAACATCCTAAAACCCGCGCTTGCGGGCGGAAGCCTTTCGCTCATCGGCGCTACGACATACGGCGAGTATCGGTCGTTTTCGCAGGACAAGGCGCTTAGCCGTAGGTTTTGCAAGATCGACGTGAGCGAGCCTAGCATCGACGATAGCGTCGAAATTTTAAAAGGTATCGCTAAAAAATATGAGGAATTTCACGGAGTGAAATTTAGCGACGAAATTTTGCGTGATAGCGTAACGCTTGCTAAAAAATATCAAAACGATAAATTCCTTCCTGACAGCGCCATTGATCTCATCGAC
>CALHQN010000099.1 GCA_938036585.1 uncultured Campylobacter sp. | reverse complement strand
CGAGTGAGCCCAGAAAATATCGCCCATAGCGATTGCAGCACCCGCCATTATAGCTAGAAAAATTACGCTCATTAGCGGGGTATGCGCCTTGTGTTGCATCGAACTAGATATCGCTTGCGCGGTTTCTGCAGGATTTAACATTTACTCCTCCTCAATTAAATTTGAATCAATTTCCAAAATACGCTCATAAGCTTTTTGCGCGCTTTTTTTTGCGCTTTCGCTAAGACCTTCTTTAAAATCAAGGACGTTATCAAGCAGCACGCTGATGCCCAAGAACAGCGTCTTTGGGCAAATTTTGCGCAGATAGCTTAAAAGCACCGGCGTAGGCAGATTGTGCGTAGAGTAGATATAATCGTGCTCATTGCTAAGATCGAAAAACTCGATCTTACCGTCATTAAAGCCGCTCATAGCATCTACTACGATTAGAATTTCAGGGGAGAATTCCCTAAGAGCCGCAAATTCGTTTTCAGGTACATCCTGCCCGTAAAAAACGCGCCAGTCCTTTAAATTTGCCTCAACTATTCGCCCCGTTTCATTACCTACGTCGTCGTCGCCGCGAAGGGGATTGCCGATACAAAGCAACGCCTTTCGCATCAAAAATCCTTCCTCAGCACGAAGTATCCTTCGCGCATATTGCTCAATAAATCCTTAAGCTTACATTCGCAAAGCTGCGGTATGAGCTTCGCAGCGTGCTCGGCGAAAATTTCGATTTCAAAGTATTTGCTTAAATTTCCGATTTTAAATTTAACGTAATCGCCGGAATTCTCGACGATACTTTTAAAATCCTCATCGCTGATCTCAAGCACCTTTTCGCTAAAATCGATCGTGCCTACGCCGTGACCGACGCAGGTGGAAAAAACTTTGATCTCCTTTAGCTCTTTAGGCAGTTTTTCATTTTCGTCCATATGGCGCTTTGTAAGCTTAAAAACCTGAATCATCGCTTACTCCAGACCTCTTTTTCCGCATCGATCTTAAATTCCTCTCCCGCATTAGCGTATTTTAGATATACGTCGTTGTGCAGGATCGACATACACTCGGCATATCTCGGATCCTCTTCCGTGCGGATCGCATTAAGTAGCGCTTCGCGTGAAATTTCCGGATTGCGTATGTCAGAAGAGCTCTTGATCGCGTCCATATATTTTGCGAATAAAACTCTTCCGAAGATATAGCTCATCAGCCTCTTAGCTTCAGCTTGCAGATCGCGCTCAAATAGGATATTACCCATAACTGAGCTCTCAACCGGCGGCGGAAGCGTACTGTCTTGCTCGTAACTCTTCTTCTGAAGCTTTTGATCGATGATGCCAAGCGCCATACCGAGTCCATATATGATGCTAGCAGGATGCGGAGGACAGCCCGGGATATGTACGTCTACCGGG
>CALHQN010000098.1 GCA_938036585.1 uncultured Campylobacter sp. | reverse complement strand
AGCGTAGCCGCATCTGATTGCGCTGTGGAATTTTAAAATTCCGCGGCTTTAAAATTTAAAAATCATCGGAGAGAAAATGAACGATAAATTTAGCAAAATCGGCTTCATACTTGCCGTCGCAGGCGGCGCGGTGGGGCTTGGCAACGCATGGAAATTCCCCACTCTCGTGGGTCAAAACGGCGGCAGCGCCTTCGTGCTTTTATACCTCGCGCTCACGCTGGGCGTGGGCTTTAGCATATTCCTAGCCGAGATGGCACTAGGCAGGCTGAGCGGGAGGAATCTACCGAGCGCGTACGAGACGCTGGCACCGCGCGGCGGACGCAAATGGCGCGCAGGAGGCGTTTTCATCGCGGGCGGCATGCTGGTGCTGTCCTTTTACCTCGTCATCCTCGGCTGGGTGATCCGCTACATCTTTTTGGGCTTTTCTCCGCTGCCCGCAACCGCCGAGGAAGCGGGCGCCGTCTTTGACGATCTCATCTCGCATTCGCTAGTCACGAGCCTCGGCTTTTACGCGCTTGCGCTCGTGCTGACGCTATCCGTCGTCGCGCGCGGCATCAAAAGCGGTATCGAGCGGCTAAATGTCGTGATGATGCCGCTTCTTTTCGTGCTGCTGCTTGCGATACTTGCGTATGCGTGCACGATGCAGGGCTTCGGCGCGGCGGCGAAATTTCTTTTCTACCCCGACTTCGGCAAAATCACCGTTAGCTCCATCCTCTCCGCGCTCGGGCTCGCGCTCTTTACCCTGTGCGTGGGCGTCGGCTGTATCGCAGCATACGCGGCATCGCTTAGCGAGGGTGTGCGGCTGGTACGCAGCTCGATAAACATCGTATTTATCAACATCGCGATCGGGCTGATGATGGGGCTCATCGTCTTTACCTTCATCTTCGAATTCCGCGCCGATCCCGCGCAGGGTGCGGGGCTTGTGTTCGTCTCGCTCACTACGATGTTTGCAAAAATGGGGCTAGCGGGGCAGGTGCTTGAAGTCGCGTTTTTCGTCTCGCTCTTTTTCGCGGGGATCACGAGCGCGGTTTCGATGATCGAGCCATTCGTCTTCTATCTCATCGGCAGATTTAAAATTTCGCGCTTGCGCGCAGTCTGCATCTCAGGGTGCGCCATAGCGGCGCTAGGCGCATGCTCGCTGCTATCGATGCACGCGGATTATGCGAGCAAATTTAAGCTTTTCGGCGCAAGCTTTTTTGACTGCTTGGACTTCGTAAGCTCAAACGTCATGCTGCCCCTCGGCGCTCTAACCTCGGCGATCTTCGTGGGCTTTGTGATGGATGCGCAGCGCCTGCGCGGGCTTTTCGGCGCCGATATGGGCGAGCTGGGATTTAAAATTTGGTACTTTTCGCTGCGCTTCGTAGCGCCCGTCGCGATCGTGATCATAATGGCAAATCTGCTGTTTTTCAGTGGAAAGTAGGAAGCAAAGTCATAAAATTTAAACTATAAGAATTCCTAAATTGGGGTACACTAAAATTTGGAGTTTACATAGTAAGAAAATTTATAAGCCGCTTGGCAATTTACATTTGCCGGTCTGGATAATTTCAGCCGGCAATAAAAATAAAATCAGCACTTACCCGCTTTTTTAAGTAATGCGTTACAGCTGCCGTTTTTTGAGCTTTTTGTGCTATTTTTGGAACTTTTCGTACCTTCTGCGCCGCCGATTTTTGTGCAAAGCGCGTCAGAATCGACCACCAAAGCGGAAGTAAAGTAGCAACGATATAAATCACCGTTTTTACTTCTGACCTTATAGTGCACAGAGTCCATCTCGCTTCGCACCGAATCAGGCACGACGGATAGATTCGACTTCTCCACACCAGTCGCCATCTCAGCGCGATCTAAAAGTGTATCATCGCTAGTCATCGGCTTTTTGATAAAGCCGCAACCGCCTAAAACACAAGCAGTGACACTGAGTGCAATTACGGCAACAAAATTTCTTGAAATTACATGTTTCATTTTTTTCCTTTGAAGCAAAATTAAAGTAATTATAGCAGCCATCATTTTAATTTTTCTTAAAAATAAGCTATGCCATAGCAGTGCTTTTAATAGATAATTTTAAAAATTTTGATATTTGCAAACAGAATATTAAAAAGCATATCGCTATATATCAAGAAATAATGAGCTGCATAAACCTTAAAATTTAGATGTAGTAAAGCGGCGCAAATTTAAGTAAAA
>CALHQN010000097.1 GCA_938036585.1 uncultured Campylobacter sp. | reverse complement strand
TAATCATCTCAGCGCTGCCGATTAAATTTTACCGCTATGCGAGTTTGGCACTAAAAGTTAGAGGCTGCGATACGAGACGCGGTCAAATTTTATAAATTTTTAGACACGGCAAGACGCTTTTGCCTCAAATTTATTTGCGGCAGGCGTTTCATCTCTCTAATCGTATCGCTCGTTTAAATTTCAGGCAGCCGCCGAGCGATTGCATTGCTGATTAAATTTAGGACGGCTGCCGAGAGATTGCACCGCTGATTAAATTTTACGTTTTGCCGAAATTGCGCTTCGGTGAAAATTCCGCCCGGCGTAAATTTGCTCGATGCAAAATTTCAGCCGCAATGCGCCCTGCTAATTTGTGAGTTTAAGCGTTTCGATTAGGCTTAAAATTTTGCGGATCTGCGTTTGGTATTCGCGCGCGAGCTCTATGCTAGCGGGCCTATCAAAAAGAGTAGTTTCAAAAAGATCGGGCGCGCCTTTTAAAAATAGATATAAGTGCTCATCCATAAATACCGTGCTCAAGCTAAACTCGCCGCTCGTTTCGCGATTTATTTCGCGCAGACGCTCCATAAACGCGGGCGTTAGCAGATAGCGCGCTTCTACTTTGTCATCCGCAAACACGCGAAAATCGCGCATAAAATCCACATCGTCCATCATCTCTTTTTCGCCGAAGATCTTGGCGTTTAGCTCCCTACTTACCACTATCGTTTTGCCCGAGGTTTTTTTCGCGAGCTCGCAGATCAGTACGTTGCCGTCAAAGTCCATATAGTTATCGTAGAATATTTTGATCAACATAATCGCCGCTATGAGCGGATTATCCGTTTTCATGTAAAACCTACCATTACTATGTACCTCGCTTAGGCTAAATTTAATCCCGCAGTGCGCGCCCGCAATCCGATCCTCGCTTTTGATCCTAGATTTCCTATAAATTCTAAATTTTTGAAATTCCTCTTCTTGCATACCGGTATATGGATCGTATTTTAAACCGGCATCTATATCGTTTATTACGGCGCGGACGAATATCTCTTTA
>CALHQN010000096.1 GCA_938036585.1 uncultured Campylobacter sp. | reverse complement strand
TGATAAATCCGCGCTCAAAGTCGTTGTGGATCACACTCGCGGCCTTCGGAGCCTTCCAGCCCTTCGTGATCGTCCACGCGCGCACCTCCATCTCGCCTGCGGTAAAGTAGCTGATGAGGCTGAGTTTCGCAAAGGAGCGCTTGATTATGAGCTCCAGCCCGCTTTGCTGCGCGCCCAGGCTCTGCAGCATCTCGTGAGTCTCCTCGTCGCTTAGCCCTATGAGCTCCTCTTCGATCTTGGCGCAGAGTTTGATCACCTCGGCGCCGCGGGCGTTTGCATATTCCTTTACGCGCGCGATATATTCGTTATCCTGCGCGATGCCGTCTTCGTCCACATTTGCGCCGTAGATTACATCTTTGGCGCTAAGCAGGCGCAGCTCGCGATTTAAAGCGATGTAGCTTTCGTCCTCTTTGAGCGCGAAATTTGAAGCGGGCTTGCCGTCGTTTAGATGCGCCAAAAGCTCGTTTGCTACGGCTAGCGCCTCTTTAGCGCCCTTTTGATTTGCTTTGGCTTCCTTACCGAGGCGCTCGATCTTGCGTCCAAGCTGCTCGATGTCCGCTAAAATAAGCTCGGTTTCGATGATCTCGATGTCGCGGATGGGATCGACGCAGCCTTCGACGTGGGTTATGTCGCCGCTTTCGAAGCAGCGCACGATATGAAGGATGATCTCGCACTCGCGGATATTTGAAAGAAATTTATTCCCCAGCCCCTCGCCCTTGCTAGCTCCGCGCACTAGGCCCGCGATATCGACGAACTCGATGGTCGAATGCACGATGCGACCGGGCTTAACGATCTGTGCTAGCTTGCCGAGCCTAGCATCAGGCACGGGCACGACCGCTTTATTTGGCTCGATCGTGCAGAATGGATAATTCTGCGCCTGTGCGTTTTGCGCGCCGCTAAGAGCGTTAAATGTGGTGGATTTACCGACGTTCGGAAGCCCTACGATCCCTACTGAAAGCCCCATCTACGCGTCCTTCAGCTCTTTGGCTAGAGCCTGCAAGAAATATAGGCTAGCTCTCACGCCCGCGCCCGTCGCGCCCGCGGCGTAATAGCCCCACGCCTTTTCCAGATACGCAGGACCCGCGATGTCGAGGTGCAGCCACCTATCTTTATACTCGTCTTTTATAAATTTATCCAAAAATAGCCCCGCGGTTATCGCGCCGCCGTACCTGCTGGAAGCGCAGTTGGAGACGTCTGCGATACTGCTTTTGATTAGCTCGCGCAGATAATCGTTAAATTCCAAAATGCTAAATAGCTCGCCGCTACAATCGCTAAGATCTTTGAATTTACGCTTTAGCTCCTCGCTGTTTCCCATGATGCCGCTCGTGTATTCGCCAAGCCCCACGACGCAAGCGCCGGTAAGCGTAGCCATATCGATTAGCAGATCAGGCTCAAGATCCTGTGCATAGCTTAGGCAGTCGGCAAGCACGAGCCTGCCCTCCGCGTCGGTGTTTCGAACCTCGATGCTTACGCCGCTGCGGCTAAGTAGCACGTCGTCGGGCTTATACGAATCGCCGCCGATCATATTTTCGGTAGCGCCGATAACCGCGTGTATCTCAAACGGCAGCTCGAGCTCGGCGGCGCCCTTGATGATGCCCATCGCGGCAAGCGCGCCGCTTTTGTCGCTCTTCATCGTAAGCATATAATCGCTCGGCTTCAAACTTAGCCCGCCGCTGTCGTAAGTAAGCCCTTTGCCCACGAAAACGACGCGCTTTAGGCAGCGCTGCGGCTTATAGATCAGATGAATTAGGCGCGGCGGATGAGCGCTGGAGCGATTGACCGCCAAAAACGCATTCATATTCTGCTCGCGCAAAAAGTCCTCGTCGTAAATTTTAACGCTCACGTCGTCGTAGTTCGAGGCTAAAATTTCAGCCTCGCTCGCCATCTTTTCGGGCGTGTAAATTTCAGGAATCTCATTGACGCCGTCGCGCGCAAAATTTGCGGCGTTTGCCATCACGGCGCCCTGCTGCATGCCGTAGTTCATCTTTTGCACATCGGGGCTACCGCCGCCGTACTCCTGCGTCGAAATTAAAATTTCATTCAAGCTGGAGCTTTTCTTGTCGCTTTTGTATTTATTAAACTCATAGCCGCCCAAAAGCACGCCCTCGACCATCGCCATCGTACTTCTGCGGTCGCATCCGCATTTGTAAAAGGCGATTTTAAAATTTTTAATCGCGTAACCCTTAAGCGCGTTGTATGCGCTCGCAAGCGCCGCTCGCAACCTATCGAAGCTAAGCTCTTTGATCCCCACGTACAGCCGCCCGCTCTCGGCAAGCAGCAGATTGCCCTCGCCTTTGTAATTAAAAAGCGCAAACTTATCCACGTCTTTAATAAATTCGTGGTTTAAATTTTTATCCACGACCAAAATCACCTCAAAATCGGCTGAAATTTCATCTATCTTTTTATCAACTATTTCTATTTTCATCTCTTTCCTTTCGTAAATTCATAAAATGAGCTTCCATCTTTTTAAACGCAAAATACAGCAGATACAAAAACCCTGCGATCAGCGGGATGGCGAAATACCAATGCTTCTCCGCAAGCCTGATGCCTTGCCAGATCTCCTCGCCGAAATACCACGCCAAAACCATCGTCGCCGCAGCCCAGCACCAAGCGCTAAAAAGATTGATGATCGCGAATTTTTTCGAGCTGTAGCGCGTGATGCCGATACTCATCGGGATTACCATCCTAAAGCCGTACATATAGCGCTGCAGGAAGATTATCGGCCAGCCGTAGCGCTGCAAAAGCAGGTGCGCGATCGCAAATTTACGGCGCTGCTTGCTTAGCTTTTCGCTAATATATTTTTTGTTGTAACGCCCGATAAAGAAATAAAACTGATCGCCGCAAAACGCCCCGAGCCCCGCAACGAAGATGCCTAGCGGCAAATTTATATGCCCCTCGTGCGCCATGATACCGCCTAAAATCAGCGCGATCTCTCCTTCGAGCGCGCACCAAATAAAAAGCACGACATAGGCGTATTGGTGGTATTCTTGCAGTAAATTTTTAAGTAGCTCTTCCAAATCAGGCCTCTAAAATGCAATAAACGCTCGTGCGCCGCGTAAACTCGCCAAGATCGTTCAGCTCGCGTAAATTTAGCAAAAAGCAGGCCTCGACGCACTTAGCCTGCGTCTGCGCGATGAGATCCAAAGCCGCGCGTGCCGTGCCTCCGGTAGCGATGAGATCGTCGATTAGAAGCACCTTGGCATTTTGCACCGCGGCAAAGGCGTCCACGTGCATCTCAACCTGATCGAAGCCGTATTCGAGGCTGTATTTTTGCGAGATCGTGATGTAGGGAAGTTTTTTCGGCTTTCTAATCGGCACGAAGGCTAAGCCTAGCCGCGCCGCAAGCGCCGCGCCGAAGATAAAGCCGCGACTTTCGATACCCACGATGTAATCAAGCCCATAGTCCGCATAGCGCGAGGCTAGGTGATCGAGTAGGAAGTTAAACGCCTTTTTATCGCCCATAAGCGTCGTGACGTCGTAAAACAAAATACCGGGCTTCGGGAAGTCCCTAACGGTGCGGATGGATCTAAACAGATAGTCTCTCTGCTCGGCGCTTAGATTTTTCATAATTTTCCTTTTTT
>CALHQN010000095.1 GCA_938036585.1 uncultured Campylobacter sp. | reverse complement strand
CACCTTGTTTATGCTCCCGTACGGCAATTAATGAAGAAGTTAGCGTCATTACCGGTTCCAATCCATATTGTGCGGCAGGTGTATTCGTCGGCGATACGCCATACATAATAATCCCCGGACGAATCCATTCCAAATGGGAGTCTTGCCAAAATAAAATTCCGCCCGATGCTGCCGCCGCAGCTAAATTTAACTATCGCGTTAAATTCCGCGTCCTCGCCCGCCTAAATTTAATCTCGCGCCGTGCTTCGTGCGGCGTAAAATTTCCGCCTAAACTCCGCAAACCGCCCGTGCATGATCGCCTCTCTCATATCCGCGGCAAGGCACAGGTAGTAGCGCAGATTGTGAATGCTCGCGAGGCGGTAAAAACTAAGCTCGCGCGCGCGAAATAGATGATTTAGGTAGCCGCGGCTGAAGCGCTTGCACGTGTGGCAGTCGCAGTGCGGATCGATCGGATCGTGATCGCTGATAAAGCCCGCGTTTTTGATGCTAATCTTGCCGAAGCTCGTAAAAAGCGTGCCGTTGCGCGCATTTCGCGTAGGCATCACACAGTCGAACATATCCACGCCGCGAGCGACATTTTCGACAAGATCCTCGGGCGTGCCAACCCCCATCAAATATCGCGGGCGCGCCGCATCGACGTATGGCATCATGGCTTCTACCGTGTCGTACATCAGCTCGTTTTTCTCGCCCACGCTAAGCCCTCCGATCGCAAGCCCGTCGAAGCTCATCTCGCACAGCGCTTCGGCGCAAAATTTGCGAGCCTGCGGGTCGGTGCCGCCTTGGATGATACCGAAGATGTTTTGATGTGCGTGCAGGCCGCGAGATTTCATGGTCTCGTGATAATCTATCGCCTCGCGAGCCCATTTTATCGTGCGCGCGACGCTTAGATCGATCCGCTTTTTAAGCCGCAATCTATCATCGTAGCTCAATGCGCCAGGCTCGCGCGGCAGCTCCACCAAGTCGTCTAAAATCATCATAATATCGGAGTTTAGCTCATACTGCGTATCCAGCACTGAGCGCGGCGTGAAATAATGCATGCTGCCATCGATGTGGCTTTTAAATTTTATACCGCCCTCGTCGTTTTTGGTGTTTGCGCGCAAGCTGAAGGCCTGAAAGCCGCCGCTGTCGGTCAGAAAGCTGCGGGGAAATTTCGTAAATCCGTGCAGCCCGCCGAACTCCGCCACTACCCGCGAGCCGGGGCGCAGATACATATGATAGGTGTTAGCAAGGATGATCTGTGCGTCTAAAAGTCGCTCTACGTCCGTCGCATCGAGCGCTTTGACCGCGCCCACGGTGCCGACCGGCATAAAAACGGGGGTGCGGATCGTGCTGTGCGCCGTGCGGATCGTGCAGGCGCGCGCTGCGCCGTCCGTGGCGTCTATCTTAAAATCCATCGTGATCCTTTAAATTTAGCTTCTTGCGCGCACTCGGCGCAAAATTTTAAAAAGCGATTGTAGCGAAATTTAAATTTGCGACAGGTAAAGGCGGGTTAAATTTAAAGGATATTGTGAAGCGTTTGCGAATTAAAATTTAAGTAGCGGAGCCACCGCAACTGCAAAACGTAAAATTTACAAGCGAAACTATGACCGCAAAATTTGAAAATACAAATTCGATTAAATTTACAAGTGAGATTATTGATAGTAAATTTAGCCGCAAACGGCGTAAATTTCACCGCTTGCAGCGTCTTATTCTGCGGCTGCGTTTAAAGAAATTTAGCGGCTTTAGAGCTTATCTTTGCGCCTAAAAGCCGCGACGCGCTATACCGCTAAACGCTTTTGCGGGCGCGAGGCTTTCTTTTCGCGGGAGCACTTTTTGCGGGCACGCTTTTGCCGTCCGATAAATTTTGCAAGGCTAAATTCGCTTCGGATCTCTTTCTGCCCCGACCCTTTGCTTTTCTATTTTGTAAAAACTCGCTGTACGGCGAGCCGTAAAGACCGGCGTGCCAGATAGCGCACCCTAACATCACTAGCCCGGAAATTTTATGCAGTCGCGACGCGCGCGCATTCATATCTAGCGCCGTTAGAGCCGTGATGCCCATACTCACTCCCAGCGCCGTTTTAGCCGCTTTACGCTGAAAGTTTAGATCCAAAATTTTATCTTCAATCTTCAAATTTTACCCCTTTAATGGAATTTAGTAGAAGGCCTATCGTCGTGCCGTTGTGCAGCAATGCCGTAGCTACGGGACTTAGCACGCCGAAGGTAGCCAAAAATAAAATGATCGAATTTATCCCCACGGTAGCGTTGAAATTTCGATTTACGAGCCGCAGAGTGTCGTTGGCCAGTGCCTTTACCTGCGCGACGCCCTCTATGTCGTTTTTCAAAAGCCCGATCTGCGCGGAAGCCTTAGCGATCTCGGCGCCGTTTAACATGCTGATGCCGATGTCCGCCTTCATCAGGCTCGGCGCGTCGTTTATGCCGTCGCCCACGAAGACCACCTTCCGCCCCTCGGCTTTTAACTGTTCTAAAATTTCGGTCTTTTGCGTCGGCAGCAGCTCACCGTAATAGCGATCTACGCCGAGCTTTTTAGCTACGGCGCGGGCTTTTGAGCTCACGTCGCCGCTTAGCATGACGATCTGTTTAGCGCCCAGCTTACGGAGCCTAGCGAT
>CALHQN010000094.1 GCA_938036585.1 uncultured Campylobacter sp. | reverse complement strand
CCTAGGCAGCACGATGATGGAGGAAAACGTCGTAAAGGCTGCGGGTGCGAGCTTTCGTATGAGCAAGGACGAGATGATAGCGCTGATCCGCGACGTAGGCGAAATACCCGCCAAGCGCAACACCAACTACGATATTTTGGAGACTTACGCTTAGGGCGTGAGCTTTTGCGTGTTTGCAGCAGGAATTTTGTTCGCTTGCGGCTAGAATTTAGCGGTAGAATTTTGTCTTAAAACAGATAGCGAATTTTCGTGATCGTGAGCGTGGAATTTCGCGGCAGGATTTAAAATTTTGATATCGGTACGGGTTCAAATTTACGGATGCAAGTGAAATTTATGTAATAAAATTTCATTCCGCTATGGAATTTCGCCTTAAAATTTTTTGGACGCGAAATTCCGTGTCGCGGCGTTTTGGGCGCTGAAATTTTACAAAACGTGCGGCGCGATTAAATTTTAAAATTTTAGCAGGACGAGTAAAACCGTCCGAGCGTAAAATTTTAAAAGCGAGCTTGAACGAAATTTTAAAAACAAGCCCCGGCGCAAATTTAAAAAGCGGCGCGCTTGGCTGCGTCAAAATTTTAAAATCGCGCCCGAAAGAACGATGAAATTTAAAAATTTTATAAAGGAAAACGATGGAAAAAAAAGAGATTTCACTTAAGACCAAAGACGGTAAGAGCGCTAAAATCGACTTTTTGTATCAGTTCGACGATTCGCTGCCGGTGGCGAGCTTCAAGCTAATTTTTAAAGCAAGCGGCGCGGTGAGCGAGAAGATAGCGGGTCTTGCGCGTATCTGCGCGGGCGTTTTGGGCGAGGGCTCAAAGACGCTGGGAGTGAGCGAATTTCACCGCAAGCTCGATATACGCGCGGTCGAGATTAGCGCCGCGAGCAATTTTGAGACCTTCGGCATCCAGCTAAACTGCCTAAAAGAGCACTTCGATTTCGGCCTAGACATGCTGCGAGAGCTGCTTAGTGAGCCAAATTTAACGCCCTCGGTGCTCGAAAAGCTAAAGATGCAAACCATAGGCGAGATCGCCGTGCTAAAAAGCGAGTTTGATTACATCGCGACGTGCAACCTAAAAGCGCTTCTGTATCCGCGCACGAGGCTCGAGCGGCCGCTCATAGGCGACGAGGCGAGCATAGAGCGGATCACGATGAAGGATGTGCGGGAGTTTTTCTCCTCGCTGAGTTTAGAGAATTTATACGTCGTTTTATGCGGCGACGTGAGCGATAAAAACCCGAAAGTCGCGGAAATTCTAAGCCTCTTTGCAAGCGGAGAAAAGCGCGAGCTGCCGTTTTTCACGCCGAGCGATGCGAAAAAAATAAAGATCCAAAAGGAGCAGACGCAGCAGGCATACATCTACTTCGGCGCGCCCTTTGCGTTGCCAAAGGAGCAGGAGTTCATCGCAAACACCGCGCTTTTCGTGCTCGGAAGCAGCGGTTTCGGCAGCAGGCTGATGGAGCGCATCCGAGTCAAGCACGGCCTTGCGTATTCAGTCTATGCGCGCGGCGATTTCGAGCTTAGCCGCCGCGAGTTTTGGGGCTATCTGCAGACCAAAAACGAAAATTTACAAAACGCCGCCGCGCTCGTAAAAGAGGAGATCGCGAAATTTATCGCCTCGGGCGTGAGCGAAGCGGAGCTAAAAAGCGCCAAAAAATTCCTGATCGGAAGCGCCGTGCTGCAAAAAGAGACGATGTTTAAGCGAGCGGCGATCGCGCAGAGCGAGTATTACAAGGGCTATGCGTTCGGCGAGTTCGAGCGAAATTTAAAGCGCATCGAGACGCTAAAACTAGGAGCGCTCAACGATTTCATCAAGTCGCACGACGAGATCATGAACCTAAGCTTTTCCGTCATTTGCGACGAGGCCGCCGCGAAAAAGGGGCTTAAAATTTAGCCCGTAGTGGCGCGTATCTGCGGTCGGCATAAATGGGTAAATTTTAAATTTATAAAGCGGCGCGGACGATATTAAGGCGCAGACGGCGCTAAATTTTACTTTTGCGCTGCGTTTGCGGACGGCTTGTGCGTTTAAATTTAAAACCGCGTTTGCGTCGCGTTAGAATTTGCAGGGCTTTGCAGAAGCGATTAAATTTACGAGCCTTACAAAAGCGGCTAAATTTAAAGGCGCCGTGTGCGGCTCGGTAAAATTTCAGCACGCAAAATCAAAGCCCGATTTCGCCCGCCGTTTGCAAGCCGCGCCGTGAAATTTAAAAAGGCGCGCGGTGGCGGCTGCCGTAATTGAATTTTTGCGGTTCGCAAATCGCGCCGTGAAATTTCAAGCGATCGCGCTATGTTTTAAAACGAGGTGCGCACCGCAAAGACGCGGCTGCCAAACAAAGTGCGCGCAAACGAGTAAAATTTACAGACGCAGCCGGCAAGCAAATTTGCCGCAATGGGCGAAATTTTAGCCAAATTTAGGCGAGCGATCTGCACGGCGTATAAAATTTCACAGCGCGAGGGCTTAAGCGCCTATCAAATTTAAAGGATGAAAATTGATTTTTGAATCAAAAGACGCGGCGACGCTGCAAAAGGCGGGCATTACGACGCTTTTGGATCTGGCGCTGCTTCTGCCCAAAAGCTTCGACGATCTAAGCGTTAGAGACGCGCCCTGCGCGGGCGAGAGCACGGCGGAGGTCGAGTGCCTCTTCCAGCACAGGCGCGGCTCGATGCTCATCGTCGCGGCGCACTGCCTCAGCTGGGAGCGCGAGATCAAAATCGTGATCTTCAATGCCAAAAGCTGGCACTTCGGCGCCTTTAAGCGCGGCAAAAAATTTTTCATCCACGGCAAATGCGACGAGAGCTTCGGCTCGTGGCAGTTCGTAAACCCAAAAATCGTAAGCGAGCCGGGCAGGATCGCGCCCAAATACAAAGCCGCGCTGAGCGACGCCGCGGCGCAAAAGCTGATCAAAAAATATCTAAGCGCGGGCGCACTTTTAGGCTGCGGACTGCGCGCGGACGAGGCGGCGGTACTGCTTGCGCTACACGAGAGCTCGCCGCGCAGCGTGCGAATGCTAGCCACGCTAAATAGGCAGCTCAAAGAGGGCGGCGCGGAAAATTTCGGCGAGCGCGACGACGTTTCAAACAGCGGCAAAATTCCGAACGGCAGTGAAATTTTAAGAGGCGAAATTCTAAGCAGCGATAAAATTTTAAATGGCGACGGAATTTTAGATAACGGCGAAATTCCAAGCTCGCAAAACTCGGTCGCTGAAATTTTAAACGGCAGATCGCAAAATGATGAAATTTCAAGCCATCCGCAAAATGGCGGAGTTCTTGCCTGCGAAGGAAAGCGCGGCGCG
>CALHQN010000093.1 GCA_938036585.1 uncultured Campylobacter sp. | reverse complement strand
TTTGCTCGCTTTGATCATTTTTATAAATTCCTTTGCGAGCTTGGATGGCTTTTTATACACGACCGAAAACGACACGTCCAAAAGCGGCTCATCCGCGACGTCAAAGAGCGTGATGTAGTCTTTTTGCGTCTCAAAAATGTACCGCGCGAAGCTGAAACTCACGCAAAGCCCCGCCGCGACCATCGCGTTAGCCACGTACAGATAGGAGGTGTCGCAGAAAATTTGAGGCGTAAAGCCCGCGTTTTCAAATATCTTTTTGAAGTTCGATTCGCTTTTTAAAATTTTACTACTGATTGCAAATTTATCGGATTTGAACTCGCTAAGTGCGATCTTGGGGTATTTCTCGGTAGAATTTATACTCGCTTGCGAAACGGCAGGATGCGAGGAGCAGACGCTTAGAAGCAGCCTGCGCTTTTTTATAAACTCGCACTCAAGCCCCTCCGCGACAAGCTCGCCGAAGTGCGCGGCATAGACGATGTCAAGCTCGCCGCTTTTTAGCATCTCGATGAGCGCGGGCTCGGAGTGAGCGTGTACGACCCTGATGTCGGCTTTGGAAAACCTGCTGTAAAACATCGCGATGATCTTTTCGATAAATTTAAAGCTGGTCGAGGTTGCGCCGATTACGAGCTTGCCCGTCTTAATCGACGAAAGCCCGCGGATTTCGTTATTTAGCTCCTTATTGAGCCTAAGCATATTTTTCGCTCTGGCGATGTAAATTTCGCCCGCGTATGTAAGCTCAAGGCCGTTTTTTCTATCGAAAATTTCGATCCCAAGCTCCTTTTCTAAAAGCATAATGCTCTTAGAAAGCGACGGCTGCGCGATTCCAAGCTCGCTCGCCGCTTTTGTAAAGCTTTTAAGCTCCGAAATTTTTACCGCAAATTCCATATGTCGCAGGCTCATTTTTTGCCCCTTCGGTTGAAATTTTATAGCCTTTAGCTATTAAATTATATACCAAATAACATTTGACTTACATAAAGATTTAATATAAAATTACGACATTAATCTTTAAGGTTAAAAAATCTCTAAGTAAAGGGGCAAAATATGCAGAGACGCGACATACTGAAAATGGGTATGGTAGGAGCCGGTGCGCTTGCACTTGGCGCGGTGAATGCGCAAGCAAGCGCTGTGGACGCAAAGGACGTCAAATTTGACGAAGAGTGGGATGTAATCATCATCGGTAGCGGCTTTGCAGGGCTTGCGGCGGGCTTAAAAGCAGCCGAGAAAGGCAACAAAGTCTTGATTCTTGAAAAGATGGGTCGTATCGGCGGAAACTCAGTCATCAACGGCGGCGGTATGAGCGTACCGATGAACCCAGTGCAGGAAAAAACTGGCATTAAAGACAGCAAAGAGCTATTTATGAACGACTGCCTAAAGGCGGGCCTTGGCATCAACCACCCCGAGCTTTTAAGCACCCTAGCCGATCGCGGCTTGGACGCGTTTAAATTCCTCGTCGATAGCGGCGTGCAATTTAAGATGGATCACTGCGCGCACTTCGGCGGGCACAGCGTCGCGCGCTCGATGCTAACGACGAATGATAGCGGCTCTGGTTACATCCAGCCGATGCTTGAAAAATTTGAAGCGCTAAAAGATAAGGGCTGCGAGCTTCGCCGCCGCGCAAAATTTGACGATTTCGTAATGGACGGAGATCGCGTGGCGGGCGTCGTAATCCGCGAGGAGTATAAATTTGATCCGAATCTTTACAGCGACGATCTTGAAAACACAAGCGGCACCAAAAAGACGCTCAAAGCCAAAAAAGGCGTAGTACTCGCAGCGGGCGGATTTTGCCGCGATAAAATTTTCCGCAAGCTTCAAGATCCGCGCATTCCCGACGACGTCGATAGCACAAACCACCCTGGAGCGACTGCTGGCGCGCTACTAAAAGCATTTGAGATCGGCGCGTATCCGGTGCAAGTAGACTGGATACAGTTTGGTCCGTGGGCGAGCCCGGACGAAAAGGGCTTTGGTACGGCTCCGATCCTAACTCAGCAAGGCACCTTTAAATACGGCATCGCGGTCGATATTCGCACCGGCAAGCGCTTTATGAACGAGCTAGCCGACCGCAAAACACGCGCGGACGCCGAGTTTAAAATTTTACGCGAAAAACCAGGCGCATATCCGATAACCTTCGCCGACACCAAAATGGCGTTTAAAGACCTAAGCGAAGAGATTATTTCTAAAGGCATGGCAAGCGGTAAGGTAGTGGGCGAATGCGCAAGCCTAGATGAGATCGCTAGCAAATACGGCGTACCTGCAGATGCCTTAAAAGAGAGCGTCAAAAAATACAACGAAGGCGTGAAGGCGAAAAAAGACGAATTCGGCAAGCAAGAAAGCGCGCTTAGCGAGATCAACGAAGCGGGGCCTTTCTACGTCATCCGCCTCTCGCCGAAGCCTCACCATACAATGGGCGGCCTAAAGATCAACACCAAAGCCGAGGTCTTATCATCTAAAACCAATAAGCCGATCCCAGGCCTTTGGGCTGCAGGCGAGATCACCGGCGGAACTCACGGCGCGAGCCGCTTAGGCACCGTAGCGATCACAGACTGCATAGTTTTCGGAATGATCGCGGGCGAGCAGATCGCTTAGTTTAGTCGGAGCGTAGGCTCTCTTAAGCCTTGCCGGGTTAGCGAAAGTGGACCGGCAAGGCAGTTTTCTAAAAGGTTGCAAATGAAAAATTTCAGTTTTACGGCATTAATTTTGTGCTGTATCATCGCGACTTTGTTCGGCGCGGCGAGCGCTAATGACGCCAACGCCACGAACATAGTCGTTTCAGATGAGCTTCGGGCAAAATACAAAATCAAACCTCATCACGAGCATTTGTCGTTTGATTGCGTCGATTGCCACATAAATCAAGGAAGCGATCCGTCTAAATTTAAAAGCATCGGCGACAAGGGCTGTATCAGCTGTCACGGCGACAAAAAGCAGCTTGCTTTGAGGCTTAAATTTATGGATACGCTCAAGGCTAATCCGCATAACTCCGTCCACGACGGTCCTACGCTATACTGCGACGAATGCCACAACGAGCACAAGGCATCTACGAATATGTGTACCGAATGCCACGAGCACGAAGTGCCGCAATGGATGGGGGTTACACCATGAGAATTTCTAAAAAATTACTAGCGCTTATCATCTTAATAAGCGGCATTATAGGGTTTTTCGTCGTCGTGCCGGTGCATTACGCGCTTGAAAAAACTAGCACCGATAAATTTTGCGACGTCTGCCACGAGATGGATCCGATGGTGATCGCCTATCAAGATGACGTCCACTCGGGTAAGGGCAAAACGGGCGTCAAAGCCAAATGCGTCGACTGCCACCTACCGCACGACAATATCGTAAAATACGTCTATCAAAAGGCCAAAAACGGCGTGTTGGAGGGCTACTCGCACTTCTTCGACGAGCCTGAAAAATTTGATTGGAACAAAAGGCGCGAAAACCGCGAGCACTATGTGTTTGACAACGGCTGCACGAGCTGCCACGCCACCGTGATCGACAGCAAGATCACCTCCGAGCAGGCGCAGCGCATGCACGCGCACTACAAAAAGCTCTTAGGCACCGAGCGCGAGCTTAAATGCGCGAGCTGCCACGTAAGCGCGGGCCACAGCATCGGGCTTCGCAACTACCTAGAGTACTGGCGACCGACATATAAAATTTACGAAAAGAAGATGATGGAGGAAAAGATCAAAGCAAAGAAGGGATTTTTCGGCGACGAGTATAAACCGAGCGCCGAAGAGCAGGCCTTTATGGACGCTTCTAGCGCGAAGAAATAACGCTTTGAGATTATAAGCGTTTCGATTCGCGCTTCAATTCATACTCCGCCGCGGGTTAAATTTAAAGCTCGAATTTAGGGCTTAATTTGATCCGCGGCAATTAAATTTAGTGAGTTAAATTTTATCTCGCTTTTATTCCGCTTGATCCGACGGGTAAAATTTTATCCTTTTTGCCTCTTTTCCGCGCTCCCGTGCGCGATATTCAGAGCCTAAAGGCGCCTCTGCCGCGATACTCCGCGCGCAAATTTCAAACCCAAGCTTGCCTCTACCGCCGATCTATAAAAATTTAGCAAGCGTCGTATAAAATTTCAATCGCCGTAAAAACGCAAAGCAAGCCAAATTTTAAACCGCCGCGCAAGCGTGAAGCGAGTTAAATTTCAACTGTCGTGCGAATACAAAGTAAGTTAAATTTTAAATTTAAGAAATTCCGCATGGGATTGAGCGAGCGATTTTATGTCGCGCGAGTATAGATCA
>CALHQN010000092.1 GCA_938036585.1 uncultured Campylobacter sp. | reverse complement strand
CTGCGAGATGCCGTATAGTCCAAAGATCACCGCCGCAGCGCACACGCCATAGACCGCGCTTCTGCTACGTAGCGCCGTTTCGGCGCACCAAAGCGTAAATTTAAAGTGCTGCTCGAAGCTGCGGTTATTGTGCGTGCGCCTTAGAAGCGACATAACCGCGCCGAATACTCCAAATGCCGTAACTAGCGAGATACTGATGCCTACGCTCATCATAATTCCCAGAGAAATTACGGGCTTTATATCGCAAAATATTAGCGACATAAAGCCGATAACGGTCGTAAAGATTGCAAAAAAGCAGGGTCTTGCGCGCTCGCGTAGCACCGCATAAACGAGCTGGCGCTGCGAAAAGGCGTGAAAGCGCGCGCTAAACTCGCGGTAGGCGACGATTAGGTGGATACAGACCGAAACCGTGATGATGAGCTGAAGCGCTATAAAATTTGAGCTAATAACCGTGACCTCAAAGCTCAAAAAGCCGAATAATCCCGCTGCAAGCACGACCGAATACGCGCAGATGATGAGCGGCAGCAGGATAAATTTCGCCTGTCTAAAAAAGAGCCAAAAGCACGCTAACAGAAGCACCAAGGCGCCGAGTCCGTAGGTCGTTAGATCCGAGCGGACGTAGCCTACCATATCGTCGGCGATCATATTTAATCCGCCCAAAAATAGCCGATCGCCCGCAAATTCCTTCTCAAAGCCTGCGATCAACGCGCGCAAAGCCACAATGTCGCGGTGATCCTTTTCGCGCAGCTCGTCGCGGTAGGATTTGAAATTTTGCTCCGAAGCTTTAAGCGCGTCTTTGAGCTGTGAAATTTGGGCATTGGAGCGGTTGCTCTCATGCTCCGCTTGCTTTAGAGCGCTTTTGGCTCCGTCTCTTAGGCGCAAAAGCTCCTCGTAGCGGGTCTGCGGTTTTAAATTTATTAAAATTGCGGTAGTGCGAAGATCGGCGCTTACTAAATTTGACGCATAAAAAGGGCTCGTAGAAAGCTCGCGTCTAGCCGCGGTTAAATTTACGTCCACGTCGGTAAGAGTGGGTATGTGCTTAAGCAGCTCGCTCATACCTTCGCTTTTGTTTAGCAAAAGCGGTACATTCGTGATGTCCGTGACGCCGGTGACGAAATCCAGCTTAGAAAAAGCGGCATCCATCTGCGCTATCTTGCGGATCGTCTCGGGCGCCAAAAGATCGCCTGCAGGAGTGTAGGCGACGACTAAGAAATTCGGCGTTTCGTAGCGCTTGGATACTTCGCGCCAAATTTGAAGATCCTCGTCGTTATCAAGCAGTAGCGTCTGGGTCGAAGCGTCGATCTCGAGCTTTGTGGAGTAGTAGCCGAAAAACAGCGCCAGCGCGGTAAACAGCGCGAGCGTGATTTTCGGAAACGCGACGATTAGGCGAAAAATTTTTTTCAAATACCGCTCTTTTAGACGTGCCGCTATTCGCCGCTATTGATGACGGTGGAATTTAGCCGCTTTATGAGCTCGTCAAAGCCCAAATTTTGCGTTACGTCGCCTAGCTGCGAGCGATAGGTTTGGATTAGGCTAACGCCCACGATATCGACGTCGTAGATGCGCCAATCGGAGCCGTTAGGATAAAATTTAAAATCTATGTCGTAGTTTTTCTGCTCGCCGATGACCTGCGTTTTTAGTACGCGGCGCTTATCGCTAGGGCTTTGTTTGCTTAGCACCTTCATATCCTGATCGGTATAAAGCGAAAGTTTTTCGATAAACGAGCGCTTTAGATGCGCTTCAAAGGCCTTATTAAATTCCGCGATCTGCGCCGGGCTAAGGCTAGCGTAATGCTTCGCAAGGGAGAGCTTCGCCATCATCTTATAATCAAAATAGCCGTCGAAAAGCGCAAAGATTTTCGCGGGCTTTGCATCTTTGGGTGCGCCGCTTCGCATAATACCTACGGCCTCGGCGACCTTTTGACTCATCACAGGCTCGATATCCGCATCGCTAATAGCGTGCGCCGAAATCAAAAGCGCTCCGCAAAGCGCTAGAACTTTTAAAATTTTCATTGTTATTCCTTTATTAGTTTCTCGCGATTTTGCTCGTAAGCATCGCGTAAAAATGGATATAGATCCACTGCATCTTTGGTCATTTTTTCATAAAATTCCGGATCGCGCGAGTAGTCATTAAATATTCTAAATCCGTTGACGGAGTTTCGCACCGTGCCGTCTTCGATATAGCTTATCGGATTTGTAAAATAATCTCCCACCATTCCGAAAGTATCGCGTAGATTGCTCTGTCCTAATATCGGCCAGACGATATGCGGACCTGCCGGCACGCCCCAATACCCGAGCGTTTGCCCGAAATCCTCGTCGTGGCGCGAAATCCCGTAGTATTTGCCCGCCATATCGTTAAGCCCGCCGAAGCCGACGGTCGAGTTGATCAAAAACCGCTTCGTCTCGTCCCAAGAATTTTCAAATTTGCCCTGCAGCAGGTTGTTTACGAGTCTCATCGGATACAAGACGTTGTGGAAAAAATTTGAAAACGCGCCCTGGATCGGATCCGGCATCACGTAGTCGTAACCGCTGGCTACGGGAGTTAGCACGTATGAATAAAACGCGTCGTTGAAGCTCGTCATAACGCGGTTATAGCCGCTAAGCGGATCGAAAACTTCGCGTTGCGCGAACTCCTCGTCAAAACCATCCGTATCGCCGCTAGGCGCCGCGTCTTGCTTCTGTGAGCAACCGCAAAGCGCCAGCGCTGCGGCTAGGAATAGAATTTTTATAAATTTCAAATTGCAAACCTTCCTTATAAATCAAAGTGGCGATTTTACAAGTTTAAAGAAATTTTGTCAATAAAGGTAAAATTTCGTATAGAATTTCCCTCTTTATACCGCAGAATAAAGCCCGTAGCCGTTTAAGAAATATATCAGAGGATATATTATAAAATCACGTGAAAGTAAACAAGAAAGGATGAAAATGGATGCAAAATTTGCTCTGGAATTCTTGCTCGGCAACGAAGCATCGCTTTTAGCTAAGCATATTAAGCTGCTTAAGGCCGTAGATGAGACTAAAAGTATTACAAAGGCCGCAGAGATCGTAGGAGTGTCGTATAAAAATGGCTGGGACGCGCTAAATTTAATCAACAACGCGAGCAAAAAGCCACTCATCGTTCGCACTCAAGGTACCAAGAAAAATAGCGGCTCTGAGCTCACCCCTTACGCTCACAAACTGATTCGCGCATACGACGCTATCAGCCACGCGGGCGAGATGTTTTTAAGCGAAATTTTTAAGCTTGACGAGATCACCGAAGAGAGCCTTTTAAGCTTAGAGAAGATCGGTATGAAGCTCTCCACGAGAAATCAATTAAGCGTGGAGATCACCGAGATCCAAACCGGAGCGGTAAATTCGCAAATTATCGCCAAGCTCGCAGGCGGCGAGCCGCTATGCGCGATGATAACGGTAGAAAGCGAGAAAAACCTGGGTCTCAAAGTCGGCAAAGAGGTGCTATTTTTATTCAAGGCTCCTAGCGTAATCATCGCAAAAAACGGCAAGGACGATCTGAGAGTAAGCTCCGCCAACCAGATAAAGGGCACGATTTGCGAGGTAAAAATCGGCGCGGTAAACGCCGAGATCTGCCTAAATACGAACTCGCACCAAACTATTACGTCGATCATCACGCGAGAATCGGCGACGGCGATGGCTCTTGGCGTAGGCGATGAGGTTATTGCGATAGTGGAGCCTAGCGAGATCATTATCGGCGCCTGATTTTGGGCGTTTGCGGTTTAAATTTAAAGAAGCGTTCTAAATTTACCGCCGCGAGCCCTGCTTAAATTTAAACATTGTGGCAAAAGTCAAATTTTTAGAGAGGATTTTAAAATGAAGTTAAAAGCGGTGCTTTTAGGAATTTTAACCGCAGGCGCGCTTAGCGCAGGCGAGGTTAGCGTAGCAGCCGCTGCGAACACGACGTATGCGTTTGACGAGATCAAGGCGGAATTTGCCAAGCTGCATCCGCAAACTACGCTAAATGTGAGCTTGGGTGCGAGCGGTGCGCTTAGCACGCAGATCAAAAACGGCGCGCCGTTTGATATTTTTATGGCGGCGGATATGAAATTTGCAGACGATCTGCATAAAGAGGGCTTTGCGACGGCGCCTGCCAAAACTTACGCCAAAGGCAAAGTGGCGATGTTTAGCGTGCGCGGCGTAGATCTTAGCAAGGGGCTTGAAATTTTAAAAGACCCTAGCGTTAAAACGATTTCCATAGCAAATCCAAAGACCGCTCCTTACGGCACCGCAAGCGTACAGGCCTTCCAAAAAGCGGGAGTTTACGATGAGATTAAAGGCAAAATCGTAGAGGCAAAATCGATCGGCGAGGCTCTTTCGCAAGCGCTTAAAGCTTCCGACGTCGGATTTATCGCGGCTAGCGCGATGTATGCGCCTAAGATGGCGAAGGACGGCTGCAACGATAAGCCTTGCAAAGAGGGCGAAAATTTCGTCTTGGTCGGTACCGACCTCTACGAGCCGATAGCCCAAGGCATGGTCGTGCTAAACCGCGCCAAAGACAATGCCGAAGCCAAGGCGTTTTATGATTTTATCCTAAGCGATAAGGGCAGGGCGATCTTTGCTAAATACGGATACGAGTTTTAATGTTTAAAGCGCAAATCAGCGATATCAAGGGCGCTGCGGATATTTACGAGGTGGAATTTCTGCTTGAAGGAGGCCTGAAATTTCACGGGGTATTTTTGGAGCTAAAGCCCGGTGCGGCGGTCGGAGACGGCGTGCGACTCGGCTTTAAAAATACCGACGTCGTGCTATCCCGCGCGCCCTTAAGGGACGTTTCGCTTCAAAACGAGATAAGGGCTAAAATTTCTGATTTGAAATTAGGTGAAATTTTATGCGTCGTCGCGCTTGAGGGCGAGCTGAAATTTGAAGCGATAATTAGCGCTAAAAGCGCGCGAGAGCTTGGTTTGCGCGTAGGCGACGAGCTCTACGCATACGTAAGATGCAGCGCGATTTATATACAAAAATATGATAACGATTGATTGTAAGAAGAAAATTAGCGAAGATTTCGCGATAGATGCGAAGCTGGAGATAAAAAAGGGTTCGTTCGTCTGCCTATACGGACGCAGCGGCAGCGGTAAAACCACGCTACTGCGCATCATCGCGGGCTTTTTGCCGGCAGACAGCGGCTTTCTAAAAGACGGCGATCGCGTGTTGCAGGAGGGCAAGGATTTTATGAGCGCGGGCAAGCGCAGGATCGGCTTTTTGTTTCAGGACTACGCGCTTTTTGAGAATATGAGCGTTTTGGGAAATTTACTTTTTGCCAAAAACGATCTCAAAAGAGCGCGCGATCTGCTCGAGCTTTTAGAGCTTAGCTCGCACGCCTCTGCCGGCGTCGGCGGGCTTAGCGGCGGGCAAAAACAGCGCGTCGCGCTCGCTAGAGCGCTGATGCAGGATCCCGAAATTTTGCTTTTGGACGAGCCGCTTTCGGCGCTTGATTTTGCGATGCGAGAGAAGATCCAAGGCTATCTGCTTAAAATCCACGAGCAGTTTCATCAGACCGTGATCTTGGTAAGTCACGACGTGAGCGAAATTTACAGACTTTGCGAGACAGTTTATGAGATGCATGACGGCAGGGTCGTGCGCAGCGCGAGCCCGAATGAAATTTTTCTTAAAACGAGCGGCTCGCAGAAATTTTCTTTCGCGGGCAAGATCGTCGATCTGCAAGCTCGCGACGCCGTGCAGATCGCCGTCTTAGCGATCGGCAACCAGCTAAGCGAAGTCGTCTTAAGCGCACACGAAGCCCAAGGTCTGCAAATAGGCGATGAGGTCAAGGTGGGCGCAAAGGCTTTCAACGTGAGCCTCAGCAAGATTTAACGATGCTGCGTCCCGCTTTAAATTCTTACGTAAAATTTACGCCCGGAAATTTTAAAGGCTCGGGCTCTGCGCGGCGAGCTCGCGCGATTTTTGGATCCGCCTCGTTTGCTTTACAAAATTTCATTTCGGCTTTTAAATTCGGCCCGCGCGATTTTGCGTCTATTTTAAAATTTGCTCCGCAGAAATCGGCGTCGATTTTTAAATTTAGCCGGCGCCGTTTTGTATTAAATTTACGCTCAGCCTTGCGTGCGGTTTTCGCTGCGACGAGAGCGTTGTCCGCTAAAATTTTATCGCTCATAATTTCTTTGTCGCAGATCGTCGCGCAAAATTTTGGTAAAAATTTAGAGATAAATTCTGACGAGGCTAAAATTTTACGCAAAAATCGCGAGTTTAAATTTATCGCACTTTTTGCGATGAAAAATACTGTGCGCAGAGTTGCCGCACTTTTAAATTTCGCACCATTAAATTTAACGCAGCAAAATTTAGCACGACAAAATTCTGCGCCGCAAAATTCTAATCCGCAAGGCCTTGCACGGCAGAGCTTGGGGCAACAAGGCTGCGCGCAGCAAAGCTTCCTCGCACGACAGAATTTGGCGCCGCAAAAAAGCGCGCGTCGAAATAGCGCAACCAAAATAGCCGTACCGCAAACTTTCGTGCGCCTAAATCTAGCTGCGTCGCGAAACCTATCGCCCTTAAATTCGGCGTTTAAATTTAAAGCGAGCGCAGATGTTTGAAATTTTGTCAAATTTAGACTACACCCCTTTCGTGATCTCGCTCAAACTCTCGCTGATTGCGACATTCGTGCTGTTTTGTATCTGCGTGCCGCTCGCGTTTTTTATGGCGAGAAAAAATTTCCGCGGCAAAAGCGTGATCGAATCGATCATTTCGCTTCCTCTGGTGCTTCCGCCCTCGGTGCTAGGCTTTTACCTGCTCGTTTTTCTATCGCCGTATTCGGCGCTGGGGGAGTTTTTCGATAAGCATTTCGGGCTTCGGCTCGTATTTAATTTCAGCGGGCTCGTGATCGCGAGCTGTATCTACTCACTGCCGTTTATGTTTTCGCCGCTGGTTTCGGGCTTTCGCTCGCTTCCGCGCTCGCTTTTTTGGGCGTGCGATTCGCTGGATAAGAGCTATTTTTCCAAGCTTTTTCGCGTCGCGTTGCC
>CALHQN010000091.1 GCA_938036585.1 uncultured Campylobacter sp. | reverse complement strand
AATTTTAAAATTTCTAAATTTTAAAATTTTGCGCTTAAGCTTTACTCCTGTTCGCCGAGCTGCGCGTTAAATTTGGCTTGATCAAAGCTTTTGCCTAGGTATTCGCATGCGCTTTTGGCATCTTTTAAGGCGTTGTTTAGGCAGTTTGTGGCGCCCGGGCTCGGCGTCATCGTAAAGCTCGCGCCCGTTCCTTCGTTTAAGCAAGCTTCGCCCAAAAGCAGCTTCTGCTGCGATTTGCAGATGACCTGTGGGCGCACGCCGCCGAAGCCTTTGGCGTAGTAGATGTCCTCCTCGCGGATGCTAGGTATGATCTTGCGCGCGTTTTTGACGAAAAGCTTTTTGCCCCAAACGGGGATCTCAAAGCCGATATTGCGAAGCAGGAAATCCCTCACGTCGCTATCGCCGAAGTTTTGCCAAAAGACCTTCGCCACATCGGCGCTGAAATTTAAAGACTGAAAAAACTCGGGGATCGAGCGACACCCTTTGTAGCGCTCGAGCTTCGGCATCGTAAGCGCGGTAGGTCCGAATCTGGTGCAGCCGCCCGCTAAAAGATCGGGATCTCCATGAAGCGCAGCAAACGGAAGCTTCGGGTTTTGCACCATGTAAACCTTGCCGTTTAGAAACTTTTGCTTGCTTAAATAGAAGCTGCCCGCGATGCAGATCGTGCTAAGATTGAGTCCTAGCCCCATGCGGTGCGCCAGCCACAGCGAGTGCGCGCCCGCACATACCGCTACGAAATCAGCACTTAGCGAGAGCTTGTTTGCGGTGCGGATATAAAATTTATCGCCTATTTTGGTGATATTTTGCACCTCGGAGTTTAGATACAGATCGCAGGTTTTGCCCTTTGTTTTTTGGGCGTTTTGCACGAAGGAATTTGCCATCGCGCCGAAATCTATCGTCGTATAAACTCCCGATTGTACGCCCATTGCGGCGATATTTTCCGCTCTTTCCTCGCCGCGCCCGTCAAATACCAGCTTGGGCTCGATTTTTTTTAGCGCTTCCTTGCCAAAAAGCTGCAAATAGGGATAAAGCTCTTTAAATTTCTCAAAGCGATCCTTTATTAGCTCCGTCTCATCGTCTCCTACGCCTAGAAGCAGCTTTTGCCCTTCAAATATGAGCTTGTTCTCAAGGTCGTATTTTTGGCAATATTTTACTATCATATCGGCGCTGCGCTTTACCTTGGCGGCCTTTTCGAGAGTGTAGTTGGTCTCGATATCGCCGCAATGAATCGTCTGTGAGTTTGCGCTAGCCTTGGAATTTAGCGTCGCGAGCCCTTCGTATTTTTCGACAAGCGCGATACTTTTTATATCGCTAAATTCCGCCAGCACGTATGCCAGCGCGCTACCCGTTATGCCGCCGCCTACGATGAGCACGTCGTAATGTTTTTCTTGCATCTGGTCCCCCTTTAAATTTGATGCAATTGTGCTAAATTTTAACTTAAAACCCAGTTATAAAAGCGTGAATTTAGATGATTTTATATAAAATTCCGTCCAGTTCAAATTTTTGGAGCATTATATGAAAAAAACCGTTCTTGTCGGACTTTTATTGGCCGTCTCGCTTTTCGGAGCGGATAAGAAAGATAAAATTTACCGCCTAAAGCTGGCTCAAAGCTACGAAATTTCAATGCCGGTCGTGGGCGACGTCGCTAAGCGCGTGGCCGATCTCGCCGATCAGATGTCGGGCGGGCGACTAAAGATCAGTATCGATACGCCGAGCAAGCACAAGGCGGCATTTGCGATCTATGACTTGGTAAGCGGCGGCAAATACGATATGGGCTACACCGCGGCGTATTATTACAAAGATAAAAATAGCGCGAATATGTTGTTTACGACCGTGCCATTTGGAATGACTAAGGATGAGTGGAGCGCGTGGTATTATTTCGGCGGCGGCAAACAGCTTGCGGAGAAATTTTACGCTAAATCGGGTCTGAAGGTCTTTAACGTCCTAAATAGCGGTATGCAGATGGGGGGCTGGTTTAAGAAAGAGATCAATTCGCCCGAGGATCTAAAAGGGCTCAAACTTAGAATTTCAGGTCTCGGCGCGGAGGTGATGAACCGCCTGGGCGTCGCGGTCGCGACGATCCCGCTAAATGAGCTGCAAACCGCGCTTCAGATGGGCACGATAGATGCGGTCGAGTGGGCGAATCCGGCGCTTGATATGGATCTTGGTTTTTATAAGGTCGCAAACTACTACTACACCGGCTGGCAGGAGCCCGCGAGCGAGCAGCAGATCGTAATAAGCCTAAGCGCGTGGGAGAGGTTGCCTGCCGATCTACGCGCTATTTTGGACGCTGCGATTGCGAAGGTGCGCGAGCAGGCGAGCAACGACGCGTTTTATAAAAATGCGATCCTATGGGACGAGATGAAAAAAAAGTATCCAAACGTGCAGATTCGCTCGTTTTCGCCAGAGATTATGCGAGCGCTTCGTAATGCGACGGATGAAATTTTAGCCGAGCAGAGCGCGCAAAACCCTGATTTTAAAGAGATTTGGGAGAGTCAAAAGGCGTTTTTAGCCAAGGCTAGAGCTTACAGCAGCGCTGCGGATTTTGCATACATCGAAAAAACGAGTGCCGTAGAAGCCGAGCAAAATTTCACCGCCTCGGTCAAAGAAATTTCGGTGCCGCAGCCAATCAGCGCACCCGGAGGCGATATAAACTCAAGCGCCGCTGCGCCGAAAACCGAAACCAATCAAACAAAATAATCTTCAAATTTACCACGATCTATCGCGCCGAGACTGATGAAACTCGGCGCAGAATCAAGTAGGATCGCGGGATTGCGCGAGCTCGCTTAAGAATCGGGCGGGATCGCGTAAAATCGCAAGCTCGCGCAAAATTGAGTAGAATAGCGGATCGCAAGCTCGCGCGGGCAAAATTTTACTTTCTAAGATCCGTTGGCTAGTTTGTCGAGTCAAATTTTAAAATTTTAAAATTTGCCGCACAAATTTTGCGAATCACCGATAAATTTGCAAAACATATCTAAATTTAGGGCGTCTTTGCGGTTTTAAGCGCGCCTTTGCGCGCTTGCAAAGAATGGGCGGCATTCGTTGCGATGAGAGGATAATCGCGAGTTTTTAAAGCCTGCTTTATTGCGCCCTGACGAAAGCGTCTTACGGATGCGCCAAGTCTTGCTTTACACTTTATGATATTTTAAATTTTACGATTTCGCGGCGCAGGTTTCGGCGCGGTGCAAAGTTTCGCATAATGCGGTCTCGGCGCTAAATTTACGTTAAATTTAATCATAGCTTCGGTGTCCGACAGCTTTTAATAATCGATGCTTATCGGCTTTGAATAATGCTTTAAATTTAGCGGCGGAATTTCAGGAATTTTAAACGCGGTTTTGCTATAGGATGCGCACAAATTCCATCCGTTCGCGAATATGGCTTGCAGCTATCGCCCGTTTTGCTAGCGGATGCACGTAAATTCTATGGATAAAATTTACGCGGTTTAAATTGCGGCTAAACTTTATAAAATTAGCCGCAAAATGTAGGCGCCGTTTTCAGCGCGGTAGAATAAAATTTATTTCAAAGCCCTAAAAAGCTCCACGCTATCAAGTTGCTCCCACGGGTATTCGTCGTTTCCGACTTGTCCGCGCGCTGCGACGTCGGCGTAGAGGAAGCTTTCTTTGCCTGGGCGATCAAGGCCGAATTTATCGATGATCCAGCGCGGCGTGAGCGGGAATTTTTCAAGCACGAAAGCAGATAGCTCATCGTCGCTCGCCGCGCCTAAATTCGTTCCCATGCAATCGACGCTGACGCTGACGGGCTTTGCGACGCCGATTGCGTAGCTGAGCTGGACGATGCATTTTTTCGCAAGCCCCGCCGCAACGATGTTTTTGGCGATGTAGCGCGCCGCATAAAGCCCGCTGCGATCGACTTTAGTGTAGTCCTTGCTGCTTTGAGCGCCGCCGCCGATCGGGCTGTAGCCGCCGTAGCTATCGACGATCAGTTTGCGACCCGTTAGGCCGCTGTCGTGAAGCGAGCTGTGATTTACGTAGCGGCCGGTCGGGTTGATGTAGATGATCGTTTTGCTTTTGTCGTAAAGCTCCTTCGGAAGCCCCGCCGAATCGATTAAATTTCCGATCAGATCTCGGACGCGTTCGATGTTCATACTTTCGACGCATGGCGCGGAAACCACGATCGTATGGATGCTTTGCGGTTTGCACTCCTCAAAATTGCTCTTCGTGCCGTAATCGACCGTAACCTGCGTCTTAATATCGACGCCAAGTTCGTTAGGATGGGATTTTGCGTAGGCATAAACGTGATCGCAAAGCGCTCTTGCGTAGGTAATCGCAGCCGGCATAAAATTTTTCGTTTCGCAGCTTGCGAAACCGAACATTATGCCCTGATCCCCCGCTCCGATCTCGCCGCCCTCTTGATCGACGCCTTGGTTGATGTCGGGGCTTTGCTGGTTTAAAAATACGTCCACTTGCAGATCCTGCGGATGCAGGCACTGCGCGCGCGTAAAATAGGGGTTGTCGTTGTAGCCGATCTCGCTAAGCGCGCCTTTTACGATGTGGCGGTAATCGTCGTGGGTGAAATCGACCTTGGCGTTTACTTCACCGCCGATTACTACGTGTTTGCCCGCGATGAAAACCTCCGCTGCGACGCGCCCGTTAGGGTCTTGCTTTAAAATTTCATCCACGATACTGTCTGCGATAATATCGGCGCACTTATCCGGATGTCCGGGACTTACGACCTCGCTGGTAAATAGATACATATCTGCTCCTGATTAGAATTTCGCGCCATTTTATCGAACGAGGTTTTAAGATTAACTAAAAATTGCGAAATTTCACCCAAATTTAAATGCGCTTAAATAAAATTTCGATATATTTCAAACGACATTTTATATTGAAAGGTAAAAAATGAGTTCAATGCAAAAATTGGTAGCTAGCTACAAAGATAAAAATCTGGTGCTGCGTATAGTTACCGGCTTGATAATAGGCGCTATTTTGGGCTTTGCTGCGCGTTCCTCGGCAGGCAGCGTTACGACCGAGCACACTCCGCTTTTGATAAGCTTGGTAAACTTCGCGGAAATTTTAGGACAACTGTTTGTAGGCGCCCTTAAGGCGGTCGCTCCGATTTTGGTTTTTATCTTGATTTTAAGCTCGGTGATAAACAAACAATACGGCAGCGTCAGCGGCTTAAAGCGCGTGGTCGTCCTATATATCGTAGGCACATTTTTAGCCTCGTGCGTGGGGGTAGCGACTAGCTTTTTATTCCCCACAGAGCTTGCTCTAAGCAATGTCGGCGCGGCGGAAAATACCGCTCCTGCGAGCGTCTGGGTCGTGCTAAAAGACCTGCTTTTTAAGGTCGTAGATAATCCGGTAAACGCTATCGCGCACGGAAACTACGTAGGAATTTTAACCTGGGCGATAGGTCTTGGGGTCGCGCTTAAATTTTGCACTAATGAAACAAAGAAAATTTTTACCGATCTGGGCGAGGCGGTAACCAAGATCGTGCAATTTGTAATCCAGCTCGCGCCGTTTGGAATTTTCGGCCTAGTAGCTTCTACCGTGTATCAAACCGGCGTCGATGCGCTGCTTGGATATGCGCGAATTGTAGTCGTGCTCGTAGGCGCGATGGCGTTCGTAGCCCTCGTGGTAAATCCGCTCATCGTCTTTGCGGTGATTAAGAAAAATCCATATCCGCTCGTATTTACCTGCCTGCGCGAAAGCGGCCTCACGGCGTTTTTCACCCGCAGCTCGGCAGCGAATATCCCGGTAAATTTAAATTTATGTAAAAAGCTCGGCATCAGCGACGAACTAAGCTCGATCTCGATCCCTTTGGGAGCTACGATAAATATGGCGGGCGCTGCGGTGGTAATCGCGATCTTAGCGCTTGCCGCGGCTCATACGCTCGGCGTGCGCCCCGATTTTTGGACGGCGCTACTGCTTTGCGTGGTCTCGGCGGTCGGTGCATGCGGTGCTAGCGGCGTGCCAGGCGGCTCATTGATGCTGATACCGCTTGCGTGCTCGCTCTTTAATATCTCAAACGATATCGCAATGCAGGTCGTCGCGATCGGCTTTATCATCGGCGTAATTCAAGACTCGGTAGAAACTGCGATCAATAGCTCCACCGACGTGATTTTTACGGCGATCGCGTCGCAAAGTATGCAAAAATAACTCACCTTAAAATTTACCGCGATTTCCGCTAGGGCGGCGGATCTCGCGGTTTTTAAAATTTTACTTATTCTTTTTTGATAAAATTATCCAAAAATTTTAAAAGGAAAACGATGAATTGGAATTTAGGCGAGCTGTTTGCAAACGAAGCGGAATTTAGCGGCGCGATAGATAGCGCAGCCGCGCAGGCTCTGGATTTTGAGCTTAAATTTAAAGATAAGCTGCGCGCACTTAGCGCGGAGGAATTTTTAGGCGCGCTTGAGCTTTACGAGAGCATCAGCGAGCAGATCGGCAAGATAATGAGCTTCGCACATCTTAGCTTTGCGCGAGATACGAGCCTTGGGGCGCAGCAGGCTAAGACGGAGCAGGCTTGTAACGACATTTCGCAGAGCCTACTTTTTTTTGAGCTCGAGTTTAACGAGCTTGACGCCGCAAAACAGGACGAGTTTATCGCAGGGGGCGGGAGATTTAGATACTATTTGAGCTTGCTTAAGCGGCGTAAGGCCCACCAGCTAAGCCTTCCGCAAGAAAGCGTGCTTTTAAAAACTTCACCCGTAAGCGGCGAGGCGTTTTCGCGGCTTTTTGACGAGAGTATGGCGCGGATGAGCTTTGATTTTCGCGGGCGCAAGCTAGGCGAGGAGGAAATTTTAAGCTTGCTTCATAGCCCTGATCGCGAGGTGCGAAAAGACGCCGCAGCCTCGCTAAGTGCGGTGCTTCAGCAAAACTCCCACCTGCTTGGCTACATCTATAATATGATTAAAACCGATCTTAAAATTCGCTGCGAGCTGCGCGGCTACGATAAAGCCGAGGCGGTGATGCACGAGGAAAATCAGATAAATATCGCAAGCGTCGATGCGTTAATCGCAGAAGCGGAGCGAAGCTTCGCTCTAGTCGGCAAATTTTACGCCAAAAAGCGCGAAATTTTAGGTTACGACGCGCTGTATGATTACGATAGATACGCGCCGCTTGGAGGCGATGAGAGCGAGTTTAGCTTCGAGCAGGCTAAGCAGATCGTGCTAGCGGCGTTTGAAAAATTTAGTCCGAAATTTAAGCAGATTGCGCTGATCGCGTTTGAGCGAAACTGGATCGACGCGATGCCCACGCAAAATAAGCAAAGCGGCGCGTTTTCGCATTCGGGCTCGCGCGATACGCATCCTTTCGTGCTTTTAAATTTCACGCGCAAGCGCCGCGACGTATTTACCCTCGCGCACGAGCTGGGGCACGCGATACATCAGTATCTAAGCTACGGCGTGGGCTATTTTAACTCCTTCACGCCGCTAACGACGGCGGAGACCGCGTCGGTGTTTTGCGAGATGCTGGTGTTTGATTATATGCGCGAAAATTTTTCAAATTTAAACGGCTCGCAAAATTTAAAACGCGCCGCTTCGCAAGGCTCTGCGGGTTCGTGCGAATACGCAGAGCGCGATACCGATACGCCATCGCAGACCGCAAGCGATAAGATCGCGCTAAGAGCGATGCTTGCGGCAAAGATCGAGGATATCTTCGCTACGCTTTACCGCCAGATCGGATTTACGACCTTTGAGCGGCGCGTGCATGCGAGCGCGGATGAGCTAAGCACGGGGCAAATAGACGAGCTTTGGATGGAGGAGTCGCGCAAGATGTTTGCGGGCGAGCTGATCTTGCAGGATCATTACAAAAGCTGGTGGAGCTACATCCCGCACTTCGTTCACTCGCCGTTTTACTGCTACTCCTACGCCTACGCGCAGCTTTTGGTGCTCGCGCTTTACGGGCTGTATAAGAGCGGCAGGCTCGAAAATTTCGTTCAAATTTACACCGAGTTTTTAAGCTCGGGCGGCAGCGACGCACCGCAAAAGCTAGTGGCGAAATTCGGCTTTGACATCAATAAAAGCGAGTTTTGGCGCATCGGCATAGAGCAGGTCGCGGCGCTTGTAGATGAGTTTGTGAGGGGTTAGGATGATAGATAAAATTTTAAAAGACGATAAATTTATCGCTGCGAGCAGCGCGAATATAGGCGCGGTTTTGGACTACGTTTTGGCTCTTGGATATGGATTTGGCATCGTTGCGAGGACGGATCAGATAAAATTTGACCCGCTGCTACCGGAGGAAATTTTAAAAAGCTTCAAACTGCCCGCGATCTTTTTGCAGCTGGAGGAATACACGCTCTCTAGCGCGCATCTTAGCAAGGATGAGCTGGTTTTCGAGGCGGGCTTTGGGGCGCAGGATTTTGCAAGCACGCTTAGCGTGCCGTTTTACGCGGTCTTGCAGATCGTCGTGGACGGCAAGCCTATCGCGGTAAATTTCTCCCAGCCCGAGTCCGAGTGGCTTAAGCGCGAAAAATCGCGTAAAATTTTCTCAAAATGAGCGATATTTTAGAAGGTCTTAATCCTGCTCAGCGCGAGGCTGCGAGCCACGTGGACGGAGCGATGTTGATCTTAGCGGGTGCGGGCAGTGGCAAAACTAAAACGATTACCGCGCGCCTTGCCTATCTGCTCGCAAATGGCGTGCCTGCGGAAAATACTCTCACGCTTACGTTTACGAACAAAGCCGCCGCCGAGATGCGCTCGCGAGCGCTTAATCTGATAAGCGGGTTAAATTTAAGCGGCGTGCCGCTTCTGTGTACCTTTCATAAATTCGGGCTTTTGTTTTTGAAATTTCATATTAGCGAGCTTGGGCGTAGCGCAAACTTCCAAGTGATCGATACCGACGATAAGAAAAAGATCATCAAGGGCTTTGAGATAAATTTGCCCACGTCGCTATTGGCGGCTAAAATTTCAACCTACAAAAATTCCCTAATCAACCCCAAAGATATCGACGAGCTTCTAAAGGGCGAGGATGATGAGCTAAGCAGGATGTATAGCGGATTTTACGCGCACTGCGCTAGAGCATACAAGAGCTACGAGGAGTATTTGGCGGCGAATAATCTGGTGGATTTCGATGATCTGCTGATCTTGCCGTATAAAATTTTAAGCGCGAATGAGCGGCTATGCGATGAAATTTCGCGCCGTTACGCCTACATCACGGTCGATGAGTATCAGGACACCAACGACATTCAATTCAAACTGCTGCAAAAGCTCTGCACCGCGCACGAAAACCTCGTAGTAGTGGGCGATGACGATCAGAGTATCTACGGTTGGCGCGGCGCGCGGATAGAAAATATTCTAAATTTTAAAGATCAGTTCTCAAACGTAAAATTTATCAAACTCGAGCAGAACTACCGCTCTACGGACGAAATTTTAAATGCCGCAAACGAGCTCATCTCGCACAACAAAAACCGCCTCGGCAAGAGCCTTACTAGCATGAACGGCGGGGGCAAAAAGATCGAAATTTTGCGCTCTGAAGAGGAGAGTATCGAGGCGGCAAAGATCGCAGAAGCTATCAAAAAGCTGCTTTCAAGCGGCGTAGCACCCTCTGAAATCGCTGTGCTTTACCGCGTAAACGCTCTTTCGCGCGCGCTGGAAGAGGGGCTGAATCGAGCCAAAATCCCGTACAAAATGGTAGGCGGCGTGAAATTTTACGAGCGAGCCGAGATCAAGGATACGATCGCCTATCTGCGCTTAGTAAATGACGAGCACGACGACTTTTCGATGAGGCGGATCATAAACGTGCCCAAACGCGGCATCGGCAAGGTCTCGCTGGCAAAGCTGGAGGAGCTTTCGCGCCTACGGCTTATCAGTCTATTTGACGCTTTTAGCGAGCCTGATGCGGGGCTTAGCGCCAAGGCGGCGCAGGCTCTAGCGGAGCTTAAAAGCGGCATCGCTTCTATCTCCGCGCTAGCGGATACGATCAAAAAAATAGACGCACTGGAGCCCGCTTTCGGGCTAAAGGCCTACTATGCCTCGCTTCCGGACGGCGCCGATCGCGTTGCAAATATCGACGAGTTTTTGGCGATGCTGAAGGACGAGGCGAGCAATAAGCCCGATTTTGATCTGGCGGAATTTTTAAACGAGCTGAGCCTTCTTAGCGATCAAGACGCTATCATGGGCGATGCGATAAATATAATGAGCGTGCACGCCAGCAAAGGGCTTGAGTTTTCGCACCTTTTCGTAATCGGACTGGAGGAGGGCTTTTTCCCGCTTTTGGGCGACAGCAATGACATCGAGGAGGAGCGTAGGCTCGCATACGTAGCGATTACGCGCGCCAAACGCACTCTCACGCTTAGCTTTGCCGCTAGCCGCTTTTATCGCGGTAAGCGCGAGAGGCTCGATGTTAGCAGGTTTATAGCCGAGGCGGGTTTGGTAGCCAAAGAGCCGCCGCGCGAGCAAAGCAGCGGCTTTAGCAAGGGCGAGCTGATCAAACACAAGCTATTTGGGATCGGACAGATCACGGCGGTAAACGGCGACCGACTCACTATAAATTTCGGCGGAATTTCGCGCGTGATAATGTCGAATTTCGTGGAAAAAGTAGGCTCTTATGAATAGATTGTTTTTGGCGGACAAGCCCGCGGGCATCGCCAGCAATAAATTTTTAAGCGCTCTTAAACGCAAATACGGCGTGAAAAAGGCGGGTTTTAGTGGCACGCTCGATCCCTTCGCAAGCGGCGCGCTGATCGTGGCATTCGGGCAATACGCGCGCTTTTTTAGGTTTTTGAAAAAGGAGCCTAAAGTCTACACCGCGACGCTGTGGCTAGGCGCGCAAAGCCCAAGCGGCGATAATGAAAACATCGAGCGCGTGGAGCAAATTCCGCCGCTTTCGCGCGAAATTTTAGACGCTGCGATGGCGCAAATGCGCGGCGAGATAAAATTTATCCCGCCCGCTTTCAGCGCCAAGAAAATTGACGGCGTGCGCGCATACAAGCTCGCTCGCGCGGGCGAAGAGGTGAGCTTGAAAGAGAGCTCGATGCGGGTTTTTGGTGCCGAAATTTTAAGCTACGCTCACCCCTTCGTAAGCTTTCGCGTTGCGCTTAGCGAGGGCGGCTACGTGCGCTCTTTCGCGCAAATTTTAGTAGAAAAGCTAGGCGTTTGCGGCACGCTAAGCGCGCTTAGACGAGAAAGCGAGGGAAGTTTTGATTTGAAAGATCCGCGCTTTGCGGACGAGGCGGCGCTAAATCCGCTCGAGTTTTTGGATCTTCAGCCGAACTTTTACGACGGCGATGCGCGCGACGTGATCTTGGGCAAGAAGCTCGCCGCAAAGGATCTGGCGAGCCGCGCAGACGGCCGCTACCTGCTTATCTGCGGCGATTTTTACTCGATCATCGAGATCGACGCGGGCGAGGTGCGCTATCTTTGGAACGACGTTCCGATCGCGGGCGGCGTGTTTTAAGCCGCGGCTACAGCCTGCGACGGAGCTTTGATCGGGCGGCCCTGGCTTGAAATTTGAGCGGTTATAAATACG
>CALHQN010000090.1 GCA_938036585.1 uncultured Campylobacter sp. | reverse complement strand
TGCAGCGCAACGCGATGAAAGTCTGGGCGGATCTGCAAGAGGGCAAAAAGGCGATAAACGAAAACGGCGAGAGCCTGTTTTTGCAAAATTTGCTCGCCGACGAGAAGCTACGCGCAAGCCTGGGCGAAGCCGAAATAAAAGAGTGCTTTGATTATGCGTATTACGCCAGGCACGTGGACGGGATATTTAAAAGAGTTTTTGGAAAGTAGCAAACGCGGCGGATTTTCTTCTTAAATTGCAAGCAAATCCGCAAAAATGCAGCGAGGCGAGCTCTGGGATTTATGCCCGCGTTTAGATCGCTCAAAAACCGCTTCGCAATTGAAATCTTAAAATTATATAGCGAAGGCGAGATTTTGGTAAAAACACAGCGCCTTTGTAGCTTGGATTGATGTATCTAAATTCAGCGTTATCTTAATTGCTACTTCCGCCGCGAAATTTTATAAAGGCAAAATTCCGCGTCTGCGGCTAAATTTACAATCATAAAAATTTAACGCTTTAAAACCTTGGAAGAATTCTAAAAATTTACAGCCGCAAAATTTTAGCGCTAAATTTTAAAACCCACGAGTGCAGAATTTTTACCAAGCAAACCAAGTACAAGCCGACTCTAAATCGCAAGCATGCGTAGCGAGGTTGTCTTGCCGTATGCGCGCGGAATTTTACGCTAAGCAACCCTCGAAATTTCAAAGGCTTGAAATTTCTTATATTGCCGCGGAAATTCTAAGCCGCATTTTTGTAAAGGATTGACGAAATTTAAGGCGGCGAGCGACAATATCGGCAAATTTTATTTCCTACAAGCTCAAAACCTTGCGGCTCTCGGCTGACAGACAAGCTCGCGCGAAATTTGACTAGTCTGGGAATTGTTTAGAATTTTGAAGTAGATAGGACGAGTGATTTGTTCGCCCTATCCTAGCGAGATTTATAACGGACTTAAAATTTAAAGTTATACCCTAGATAAATTCCATGGTTGGTCTCATATACCTTGTCTACGTCCTCTCCGAGCTTACTGGCCTTGTATCTCGTGTAGTCCGCCTTGTAGCCAAACTCGATCTCGTGGTGTGTATCAAAGCTATATAGCCCGCCCAGCTTCGCACCGATGACCCAGCCTGGCACCGTCTTTGAGAGCGAATTGCTACTTCCATCAAAGTCATCATACGAATAAGCTTTATATTTCAAAAATGAAACCCCCGTATAAGCGCCCGCTACGAGTTTAAAGTCGTTCGTAATCTCAGGCATAAAATCCCCGCCTACAAGCAGGCTATGTTTACTCCACTCGTCTTTAAATGTAACGGTCTCGTCAGTGCCCGTTTTTGAAGCTTTAAAATCATACAAGTACTCGCCGTAAGCTCTTGCGATACCAAAATCATAGCCACCTTTAAAGCCGAGTGCAGGCTGAGCCTTACTATATTTATTCGTACCGGAATCGTCCTCGTCAGACCATTTAGTAGTGAGGCTGGATTTAAAAGAGTAATCTCCCTCGATACCTAAAAATGCCCCCTCGCCGAAGCTTGCGCTCGCGCATACCGCAGCGGCAAACGCCGCGATTAAAATTTTGTTTTTCATATTTTCTCCTTGCAATTTAAAATTTTGAGCTTCCCGCCGCCGCTTTTGCTATTTCACCGCTTGCCGTCCTTAAGCATTCTGCCGCCGGGTTCGTTTACAAGCACATTTAAAATTTGTTGATTATAATATCCTTTTTTTGAAATTTCGATGAATTTTGCGACAAGAGTTGGAATTTTACCTCGCTAATTCGGGGCAAAATTCCTCACCTCGTCCCGCGCACAGACCGTAAAAATTTAAACGCCAAAGCGCCCTAAAAAGTAATCTTTGATTAAATTTAAAACACTAGGTTAATTTCACGTTTTTATCTGAAATTTAAAATTTACACATAAAGCTTGCGCCGTGTTACCGATGGTAACCGCGCCTTTAAAATTTAAGATAATTTGATTTAAAATTTATAAAATTCCCGCCGCATTTTTTGTATTATAAGCCAAATCTAAAAAGGAGCATTTATGGAAGAAAATAAAATAGAGTTGCACAATTCGCGCCTCCACGGACCTTTGGACTCGGACGTAGACGAGTTGGGCTTAGATAGGCTTACGGATACCGCCCCCTTTCCTAAGCGCGGTGTCATCATTATGGCGATTGCTGCGGCGGTAGCCTTTGCTCTGTACGCCGCGCTGCCTTTCGAGCCGAATGTCAAGAAGGGTCTCGCACTACTTGCTTTCATCGCGATTATGTGGCTTACCGAAGCCGTGCATATCACGGTCACCGCGCTTATGGTGCCGATACTAGCGGTTGCGATCGGACTTGGTAAATTTGCCAAGGACGGCACTTTTACCGCCACTACCATTAAGAGCGCGCTCGCAAATTTTGCAAATCCTACGATCTTTACCTTTTTCGGCGGCTTTGCTCTGGCGACGGCACTGCATATGCAAAAGCTCGATAAAAAGATAGCGATGTGGCTAATCGCTCGCTCGGGCGGTCGCTTGGGCGTGGCTGCGATTTTGATCTGCCTTGCTACCGCAATCCTTTCGATGTGGGTTTCAAATACTGCGACTGCGGCGATGATGCTTCCGATCGCACTTGGAATTTGCGCCAATATGGACGATAGCAAGGATCGCGGCACGCTAGTATTTTTGCTTTTAGGTATCGCGTATTCGGCAAGTATCGGCGGTCTCGGCACGCTCGTAGGTTCGCCGCCGAATTTGATCGTGGCGCAGGCGCTACACTACAGCTTTGCAGACTGGATGAAGGTAGGCCTACCGCTAATGTTAGTGATGCTACCGATAATGCTCTTGGTACTTTATGTAATTTTCAAGCCGAATTTAAGCCATAAAATCGAGATGGATCTGGAGCATATCCCTTGGACGCGCAAGCGCATAATTACGATCGTCGTATTTGCTCTAACGGCGATCGGCTGGATATTTTCAAAGCAAATTTCCGGTCTTGTGGGCTTTAAGGTAGACGACGCTTACGTCGCGATCTGCTCGGCGGTTACAATCGTCGTGCTAGGACTTGCTAAATGGCACGATATCGCAGAAAACACCGAGTGGGGCGTATTGCTACTTTTCGGCGGCGGACTTACTCTAAGTGCGGTTTTGGGTGACTCAGGTGCTTCTAAGGTGCTGGGCGATCTAGTCGCGCACACTTTCGGCGGAGCGCCTACTTATGTAATACTTCTTGTAACGGCCATCTTTATTATCTGCTTAACGGAATTTACCAGCAATACCGCCTCTGCTGCGCTTTTAGTGCCAGTATTTGCGGGAGTGGCGGCTCAAATGGGGCTACCGAAAGAAACCCTTACGATCATCATCGGCGTAGGCGCGAGCTGCGCTTTCGTAATGCCGGTAGCGACGCCGCCGAATGCTTTGGTTTTCGGCACGGGACGTATCCGTCAGATAGAGATGGTGCGAAGCGGCGGAATTTTAGCTGTGGTTTCTGCAATTTTGGTCTCGGGCTACGCGTATATTTTTTACTCTTAAGCCCCTGCAGCTTTCATAGTCCGAGTAACAACTCGGACTATATATATTTATTTGCTATATTTTTGCAGCTCGTGATTCTCGCGGTTTTAGCGATAAAATTTAGATTTAATACTACTTTAATCAGTTATTTGTATAATAAACGCATTTTTTAAAGAGAGAATTTATGGATTTTGATTTTATAGCCAAATTTAGCCCTATATTCGTAAAGGCGGGAATTTTAACGCTAAAGCTCGCATTTTACGGGATTTTACTATCCATCATCATCGGCTTTATCTGCACGCTAATAAAATATAAAAGAGTACCTCTGCTAAGCCCACTTGTGAGCGCATATATCGAGCTATCTCGCAACACTCCGCTTTTAATTCAGCTATTTTTTCTATACTACGGCCTGCCGAAACTCGGCGTTCAAATTTCAGGCTTTACCTGCGTGATCGTAGGTCTTGCTTTTTTGGGCGGAAGCTATATGAGCGAGAGCTTTAGGCTCGGTTTTGAGGCGATAAAAAAATCCCAGATCGAAAGCGCTATGAGCCTGGGCCTTAGCGAGGCGCAGATAGTGTTTTACGTCGTGCTGCCGCGCGCCTTTGCGATCGCCCTACCCTCTATCAGCGCAAACATAATTTTTCTACTTAAAGAAACTTCGATCGTTAGCATCGTAGCGCTCGCCGATCTCGTTTATGCCGCAAAGGACGTAATCGGGCTGTATTATAAGACGAACGAGGCGCTATTTATGCTAAGCGTTTCGTATCTGATCATAATCCTGCCGCTTTCGCTCGCGCTTACGCTACTTGAAAAGCGCCTTGCGTATATGAGGGGCTAGCGATGGAACTATTCGGCGGCGAAAATTTAATCAGGCTTCTGGGCGGACTCGGGGTCACGCTGCAAATCGCGCTCATCTCTATCGCAGTTTCGCTCGCTCTAGGCTTGGTACTTGGAATTTTAATGGCCTCGGGGCGCAGAGCCCTATACATCCCGCTTAAAATTTGCCTGGAGATCGTGCGCATCATGCCGCCCATCGTTTGGCTATTTATCGTATATTTCGGCGCGAGCAAGGCATTTGGCATCCACATTTCAAATATCGCAGCTTCGATCATCGTCTTTAGCATCTGGGGCGTTTTTGAGATGATGGATCTGGTGCGCGGCGCCGTACTTAGCATCCCCAAGCATCAGTTCGAAAGCGCCGAAGCGCTCGCATTTAGCAGATCTCAAATTTATCTCTACGTCATCCTGCCGCTTGCGATGAGGCGCCTAGTGCCCGCAACGATAAATTTATTCAGCAGGATGATAAAAACAACCTCAATCGCCGTACTCATCGGCGTCATCGAGCTCGTCAAGGTCGGACAGCAGATCATCGAAGTAAATGTTTTCCGCGACAATTACGCGCCGCTAATCATCTACGGAGCGATATTTTTCGTATATTTTTTGATCTGCTATCCGATCTCGGCGCTTTCGAAAAAACTAGAAAACAGGTGGAGCTGATGGAAATTTTAAAAATCGATAAAGTCAATAAATTTTACGGCGAGCTGCACGCGCTAAAGGAAGTCAGACTTAGCGTCGCGCAGGGCGAGGTCGTAGTGATCCTGGGCCCTAGCGGCTGCGGCAAAAGCACCCTGCTTCGCACGATCAACGGCTTAGAGCCGGTACAAAGCGGAAATTTTATAATCGAGGGCGAGCGGATCAATCAAAATTTCAAAGAGTGGCGCAGGATCAGGCAAAAGATCGGCATGGTCTTTCAAAGCTACGAGCTTTTCGATCATCTTAGCGTGCTGCATAACATAATCCTGGGCCCGATGAAGGTGCAAAACGTCCCGAAAGAAGACGCGATAGCTTTAGCTCGCGAATGGCTAAAGATCGTAGGTCTTGCGGATAAGGAAAACTCCTACCCCAAAGAGCTTAGCGGCGGGCAAAAGCAACGCATCGCAATCGTGCGAAGCCTTGTGATGAAGCCCAAGATCATGCTTTTTGACGAGGTTACCGCAGCGCTTGATCCCGAGATCGTGCGCGAGGTGCTCGACGTAATGCTAAATCTTGCCAAAGAGGGGCAGACGATGCTAATCGTAACGCACGAGATGGGCTTTGCGCGCGCCGTAGCCGATCGCATAGTTTTTATGGACGAGGGAAGTATCGTGGAGATTAGCGAACCGGAGGCGTTCTTCACCGCTCCGAAGAGCGAGCGAGCGAAGAAATTTCTAAATATGTTTGAATTTAAAAAATAAATTTTAATAAAGGAGAAAAGATGAAAAAAACGCTAAGCACGCTTTTTATCTTAGTTGCGTTATTTTTCGCAGGTTGCAACGACGAGGGCAAAGGCTCCTCAAATTCCGCGCAAGGTTCCGCCGCGCCGCAAAGCTATATAGACGGAGTTAAAAAGCGTGGTGTAGTAAGGATCGCCGTTTTCGGCGATAAGCCGCCGTTTGGCTACATTGACGAGACGGGCAAAAACGCGGGATATGACGTGTATTTTGCAAAACGCATCGCAAAGGAGCTTTTGGGCGATGAGAGCAAGGTACAGTTCGTGCTCGTAGAGGCCGCCAATCGCGCGGAATTTTTGGCGTCTGATAAGGTCGATATTACGCTTGCAAATTTCACCGTCACGCCGGAGCGCAAAGAGGTCGTGGATTTCGCGCTGCCGTATATGAAGGTAGCTCTCGGCGTCGCGAGCAAGGGCGGCGATATCACCGACGTTTCGCAGCTTAAGGACAAAACGCTTTTAATCAACAAAGGCACGACCGCAGATCTGTATTTTACAAAAAATCACCCCGAGATCAAGCTTTTAAAATTTGACCAAAATACCGAGACTTTCGGTGCGATGCTGGACGGCAGAGGCGATGCGATCGCGCATGATAATACGCTTTTGTTCGCGTGGACGAAGTCAAACCCGGGTTTTAAGGTAGGCATCCGCTCGCTCGGCGATCAGGACGTCATCGCGCCCGCGGTCAAAAAGGGCAACGACGAGCTTCGCAAATGGCTTGACGATCTAATCGTAAAGCTTGCGGGCGAGAAATTTTTCCACGCCGACTACGATGCGACGCTAGCACCGGTATACGGCGACGATATCAAGGCTGACGACGTCGTAATCGAGGGCGGGAAGCTATAAATTTAGTCCAAGCTTGAAGTGCATTTTGAGCTAAATTCCATTCCAGAGGATCAAAATGAGCATCACGTTTTTCGTCAAAAACAAAAAGAAGCCTTCGGGAGACGAAGCGCCCGTGATGAGCGTAGAGGAGGCACTACGGCTGGTGCCGAATTTATCGCAGTTTAACGCGGATGAAGACG
>CALHQN010000089.1 GCA_938036585.1 uncultured Campylobacter sp. | reverse complement strand
ATTCTCTCTGTAACTACTTCCCACTGCTACATTTCTATTTGGATAAGCTATACTTCCAAGTCCAGCTTGATAATTATATTCATCTGCATGAGAATTTTGTATTAATAAAATAAGAAGACTAAGAATTGATAATTTTAAATTTAGAGTATTTTTCAGCCATAAACAGGTCGCCTTTGACGTATGTTAAATAATTCTATTGGATAGATATAACTATATCACATTTATAATTTAAAAAACCGCATTTATTGTCTATTTCTATAATTGTAAATTATCAGACCAATCGTTGCAATAATCTATATGATCATACTCACAAGGAATCAAAAGTTTTCCCCGTAAATCACACACTCCGCTCTTTCCATTCTTTTCTACTATTAACAGCTCCCCCATAAAGAAACCAACATCATCTAGCTCAAACGGAACAACTATATCATTCTTGTTAAAAGCCCTTAGTTTTCTGATACTCACAAGGAGTAATAACTTTGTCAAAAAATGCTGCGCCATATTTTCCATTTTTATTTATTATTTTGTATTAATACTGTAATTCTTTGAGCATTTACATTTCACACATCTTCATGAAATAATGTACGTAGTTTTACCAAAATATCAACCTGCTGAATTTATTAAGAAGCAATGTTTCGTTTTATGATATTTGATGCCACCCAAATGATATTGTAACTCTTGGGGCTATTTAAGACTAGGCCGCCCATTATCATTTTTACAAAATAAAACACATCAAAACACCTTAAAACGATCCAGAAAAATATATAATACAAAAATAAACTAAGGGGAAATAAAGGGGAAAAATACAAAAGCTAAGAAAACTTAAAGCTGTTAAAATATCAGTAAAATCGGGGTTCTAAAGGGGTTTTTAGCCATAGATGGCTCCGGATGCTGGATTCGAACCAGCGACCAAGCGGTTAACAGCCGCCTACTCTACCGCTGAGCTAATCCGGAACGCGTAGAATGGATGGTGCGGATGAAAGGACTTGAACCTTCATGCCGTGAGGCGCCAGATCCTAAGTCTGGTGTGTCTGCCAATTTCACCACATCCGCAAAAAAGAAAGCGCATATTAGCCAAATAGCTCTTAATATGAGCTTAATATGGTACGCCCAAGAGGATTCGAACCTCTGACCTACGGCTTAGAAGGCCGTTGCTCTATCCTACTGAGCTATGAGCGCAAATTATCGAATCAGTGGTACGCTCGAAAGGAGTCGAACCTTCAACCTACAGATCCGAAGTCTGTTGCTCTATCCAATTGAGCTACGAGCGCATAAAGTGGGGTGAGTTGTGGGAATCGAACCCACGACCCTCAGGACCACAATCTGATGCTCTAACCTACTGAGCTAAACTCACCACAATGGTCGGAGCGAAAGGATTCGAACCTTCGACCCTCTGGTCCCAAACCAGATGCGCTACCAGCCTGCGCTACGCTCCGAAGATTTTCGTGGATTGAATGAAAAGCGTATTATATATATTTTTTCTTAAATTCCGCTTTTTGCGGCTCTAAATTTAATGAAATTTAGCAAGTCTCATCTGTTTTTCTAAATTTTTCAATAAAATTTGCATCAGCGCCAGCCCCTTCGTGCGGTGCGAAATTTCAAATTTCACCGCAGCGGGCAGCTCCCCGATCGTGCGATCAAATCCGCGCGGAATAAACATAAAATCGTATCCGAAGCCGTTTTGCCCCCGCTGCTGCGTTATCGCCGTACCGTGCATGAAGCCGTGCGTACAAAACTCGCCCAGATCGCATTTTAGCGCGATCGCCGCCGTGTAATGCGCGGATGAGGAGTCTAAATTTAAAGCTCTCAGCTCGCTTGCTAATTTCTCGCGATTGCTCGCATCCGTCGCGCCCGAGCCGCTAAAGCGCGCCGAAAATATCCCCGGAGCCCCGCCCAGCGCGTCCACGCAGATACCGCTATCGTCGCTTAATACAAAAAATTCGCTCTGTAAATTTTTACTCTTTAGCGCCGCTTGCACTGCGCGAACTTTGATAAGCGCGTTTTGTTTGAAGCTCGTGCCGCACTCATCGATCTCAAAAGGATCCAGCACCTCGCCGAGCGCGTAAATTTCATATTCTGCGAAGAATTCTTTTATCTCTTTTACCTTATCCGCGTTGCTCGTCGCAAGTAAAATTTTCATCCGCTCTCCTTAAATTTAATGCGCCATTTTACCCAAAATCAAAGAATTCATTACGATTTTTGGCTATAATCGCCAGAAATTTTATACTTTTAAGGTTCACAACAATGCTAAAAAGCGTCCTGCCGCTTAGTTTTATAATCGCTACCAGATTTTTCGGGCTGTTTATACTGCTGCCGGTACTCAGCCTCTACGCCCTTAGCCTGCGCGGCGCCAACGAAGATCTCATCGGCCTACTCTTTGGAATTTACGCCATTACGCAGATGATTCTGCAAACCCCGTTTGGAGTGCTAAGCGATAAGATCGGGCGCAAAAACACCCTTGCGATCGGGCTTTGCGTCTTCATCATAGGCTCCTCGGTCTGTGCGTTTAGCGAGGAGATCCACGCGATGATCTTCGGGCGATTTTTGCAGGGCTGCGGCGCGGTCGGTGCGGTCGCAACGGCGCTGATAAGCGACTTTACGACCGAGGAGGAGCGCGGCAAGGCGATGGCGATAATGGGCGCGATGATAGGCGTGAGCTTCGGCGCGGCGATGATTTTAAGCCCCTATCTTAGCGCAAAATACGGCCTTGCGAGCCTCTTTCATCTAAGCTCGGCGCTTACGTTTTTATGTCTGCTGCTTTTATTCTTAGTCATTCCAAAAGAGCCGCAGATTCGCTCTTTCAAGCAAAAAATACCGCTTCCTCTGCTACTAAAAGATAAAAATTTGATGCTGATGAATTTAACGAATTTTTTCCAAAAGGCTTTCATGACGACGGCGTTTTTACTAATTCCTATTTTGCTCGTACAGAAGCTGGGGTTTAGCAAAAACGACCTCATCAAGGTTTACGCACTCGCGGCGGTTTTCGGCTTTGCCTCGATGGGCGCAAGCGGCGCGCTCGGCGAAAAAAAGGCGCTTGCGAAGCAGCTTTTGCTCCTTGGAATCTGCTTTTTCGTGCTTTCCTATCTGATCTTTGCGCTCGCGCATTCCGCGGGCATATTCATTGCGGGCGTGATGATATTTTTCGTCGGGTTTAATGTGCATGAGCCCATCATGCAAAGCCTCGCGTCGAAATTTGCTAAAACGGGCCAAAAGGGCGCCGCGCTCGGGATTTTTAATTCGTTTGGATTTTTCGGTAGTTTTATCGGCGGACTTTGCGGCGGTATACTCTTCGGTAAAATCGGCGTTTTTGCCCTAGGCATCGCGGTTGCGGCGCTTGGTTGCGTTTGGTTTATTTTGCTTTTAAGCCTTACCGATCCTAAAATTTTTAAAAATTTATACTTCCAAAAAAGCGCAGACAGCGATTTTGCCGCGCTTAAAGATCAAAACGGCGTGATTGAAATTTACGAAACCGATAAAAATTTAGTCGTTAAATTCAACTCAAATTTAATAAACGAAGAGCAGATATACAAAACTTTAAAGGGTCAAAATGGAATTTGAAAAATTTGAAAGCGCGATGGAGCGCTTCGCAAACACGGTGCAAAAGTCTTCGCGTATCGAAAAAGTCGCGATCACGCAGGCGCTGGGACGTATTTTAGCAAGCGACGTCGCGGCGCCTTTCAGCACTCCACGCCGCCCGACCGCCGCGATGGACGGCTACGCGCTAAAGGGCGCGGATCTAGGCGAAGGGGCAAAATTTAAGATCGTCGGCACTACGCCTGCGGGCAAGATGCCTAGCGCCGCGGCAAAGGCGGGCGAGTGCGTCAAAACCTTCACCGGCGGGCTAATGTGCGAGGGCAGCGACACGCTTCTGCCTATCGAAAACGTGCAGGTACAAGCAGGCGAGATCGTCGTCACAAAGCCTGTCGCGGCGGGCTTTGCCGTGCGCGCAGCGGGCGAGAGCTACCGCGAGGGCGAGCTTTTGCTTCGTAGCGGCACGAAGCTCGGCTTTTCGCAGATCGCGCTGCTAGCGGAGCTTGGTCTATTTCACATAAGCGTATTCGTCCGCCCAAAAGTAGCGATTCTAGCCACCGGCAGCGAGATCAAGGATCTCGGCGAGAGGCTCGAAAACGACGCTCAAATTTACAGTTCCAACCACATCGCGCTTGCAAATTTAGTAACGCAGCTGGGCTGCGAAGCGATGATAATGCCGATCGCGCGCGACGACGAAAAAGAACTAGAGGGCGCGATCCTATCGGCTTTACAGAGCGCAGACATACTTCTAACCAGCGGCGGAGTGAGCGTCGGAGACTACGACTTCGTGCAAAGCACGCTGCAATCAAAATTTGAGCTAATCGTGAAAGGCGCGGCGATCAAACCGGGCCGCCACGTGCGCGTAGCCAAAACCGGCGAAAAATATATCTTCGCGTTCCCGGGCTTCCCGCTCTCGGCGCTTATTACGTGCATTTTGTTTCTGCGCGTATTTTTGCAAAGATCCTTCGGCGTGCGCGAAAACACGGAATTTAGTGCGATCTTGGATCACGACTACGTAAAAAAGACTCCGTGGCTGGAGTTTATGCCCGCCGTCTTACAAAACAGGGAGGGGCGGCTTTTTGTTAGCCTACAAAGCAAAAAGCAGGGCTCCAGCGCGATTTTGAATAATTTAGACGACGATAGCGTCCTGCTCGTCGCACCGCTAGAGGTCAAGGAGCTCAAAAAAGGCGAGCTCGTGCGCGTAATCTCGGTACCTAAAATTTAGCGCGTGGCGGTTCGGGGCAGTTGCGGCGGTAGATAGAATTTTAACTGCCGCAAAGGTTAAAATTTTGCCGCTGCGAAGCGCTAAATTTAGTCGCAAAAGCTCTGATTTAGGATTTTGAAAAGTTGAAATTTAGACCCAAATATCGCGCGCCGCGGCAGGCTCATTAGAATTTTTACCGCCCGCCGCTATACAGCGAGTGCGCCAAATCTTTGCTACCGCACAACTTCAGCTCCAAACTGCTTTGCGGGCAAAATTCGAGTATTTGCGGGAGATAAAGCGAAAATGAAAGATAAATTTTATAGCGCTCCGGCGGGCGTTTTTGGTGGATACAAAGCGGGTGTAAAATGAGCCAAACTCACCCTTTTAAGCCGATTTTCGATCAAAATTCTAAAATTTTAATCCTCGGCTCCTTTCCCTCCGTCGTTTCTCGTAAATTTGGCTTTTACTACGCAAATCCGCAAAATCGCT
>CALHQN010000088.1 GCA_938036585.1 uncultured Campylobacter sp. | reverse complement strand
CGTCGCGGACTATCTAAAGGTAAATTTTGCCGCCGCAAAAGAGCTGCTCGTGCGTTGGCAAAGCTCGCAAAACAAAAACACGCAGCAAATCATCCGTCACGCGACGAGGAAGATAAAAATTTAGCTTTCGCGTTCGGTATTAAATTTCAAATGCGGTGCGTAAATTTACGATAAAATTTAACGAAAATCGGTGCGATCTGCCCGCAAAATTCAGGAAAGGACAATTATGATTTTAGCTTCAAACTATGATGAAATCGACTTTGACGCGCTTTATAAGGCGCAAAAAGCAAAAAGCTCATTCGGCAAAAAACTGGCCGAGCATTGGGACAAAAAGGCGCCCAGCTTCAACGAAGGCGTGATGAAAAGCGCCTACGCGCGCGAGTTTATAGACAAGGTCGATTTTGCTGGCGTCTCCACGCTGCTTGATTTCGCGTGCGGAGCGGGCGCGCTAAGCGTGCTGGCGGCGGAAAAGGTGGATCAAATTTACGGCTATGATTTTTCGCCCAAAATGCTGGAATTCGCCCGCGAGAACGCTAAAGCCTACGGCGCGAAAAACGTAAAATTTGCGCAAAAGGCTTTCGAGGATGACTGGTATGACGTGCCCGCGTGCGACGTCGTTTTCGCCTCGCGCTGCCTTGAGGTGGACGATCTAAAAACCTCGCTTAAAAAGCTTCTTTCAAAGACCAAAAAGGCGCTTTATATTACGTTTAAGGTGGGCGGCAGCTTCGTGGACGGGGATATTTTGGACGCGATAGGGCGCGAAGTGGAGCAAAAGCCCGACTTCGTCTATCTTTTAAACATCTTGTTTCAAATGGGCTATCTGCCGAGCCTCAGCTACATTAAAGCCCAATGTCACGGCGGCGGAGCGAAAAGCGCGGAGGAGTTTGTGCAAAAGACGCGCTGGATGCTTGGCGGCGAGCTAAGCGAAACGGAGGAGGCACGGCTAGCGGAGTATTTTAACAGCGGCAAATACGACCCAAAGCGGGATTTTATGCACTGGGCGTTCGTACGGGTGGATGTGTAGCGCATAAATTTGCGTCAGTAAGCCGCCGGGTAGCGCATTTGCTCTATTATTACATTTGAATGTATCGTAAACGCAATGATGCGATAAAATTTACCGGCTACGAAGCGGGTTTGACCTACGCCGTAGGTATGTGC
>CALHQN010000087.1 GCA_938036585.1 uncultured Campylobacter sp. | reverse complement strand
TAGAGGCGGCGATTTTAAATTTAAAATTTTATAAGAGCGCGACGCCGGATCAAAAGTATAAAATTTAGCTTTTTTCGCGCCTTTTATCGCGTCTTTGCGCGGCTGAATAGATTTAAAATTTATGGATTTAAAAAGTCGGGCTTGAAGCACCGGCGCAGAACCGACGCCTAGATTAAATTTAGCGATTAAATTTAATCGCTTCGTTGCCCAAGATACAGGAACTGATTTTAGCGCGCCGCCAAAAAACATTCAATCAAGCGGCGAGCACGAACTTCTAAACGCCGGAGCGAACCCGGCAAACCAATCAAGCCGACTAAGCCTATTCAAATAAATTTCGCTCGCGGACACGGCACGCCGGTAAGCGAGTGCGCCCGCGAGCAAGCTCATGAAATTTTACTCTTTAGCGGATCACGAGTCCTTGTGGAATTCCGCCGCGGATCACCCAAACTAGGGTTTTCTTGCCCTTATATTCTTTAATATAGCGATCGAAATCATCTAAATTTTTAACGTCGTTTTGACCGACTTGGATTATTATATCACCTGCTTCAAAGCCGTATTCATCGGCCTTAGAACCGTTTTTAACATTTGTTACGAGGATGCCTTCCAAGTCTTTATCGAGGTTGTATTTCGAGCGAATATCGTCGGTTAAATTTCGCGCGCTAAGCCCATCTATAGCACTTTGGCTTGCGCCGCGAGAATCAGCCGCGCCGCTTGATTTACTCATGCTGTCAAGCTTGATAGTCGCGGTTTGGGTTTTCCCGTTGCGCTCAAACTCCACTTCCACCGAACTTCCCGGAGCCATAGAGCCGATTAAATTTTTTAGCTCGTTAGCGTTTTTGATCGATTTGCCGTCGATTTTCACGATCAGATCGCCGCGCTTGATGCCCGCTTTATCGGCAGGCATATCTTTTTCGACGCTAGAGATCAGCGCGCCTTCTTTGTTTGAATAGATCTCTTTCTGCTCGTTTGACATATCCGAGATCGTCACGCCTATGAAGCCGCGCTCGATCTTGCCGTCCGAAATGAGCTTAGAAGCGATATCTTTTACCATATTTGATGGGATCGCAAAGCCTACGCCGTTATTTCCGCCGCCGCGACTTAAAATGGCGGAATTTATCCCCAAAAGCGCGCCGCGGCTATCCACTAGCGCGCCGCCCGAGTTGCCCGGGTTGATCGAAGCGTCGGTTTGGATGAAATTTTCATATTGATTTAGTCCGATATTGTTTTTATTTAACGCGGAGATGATACCTTGCGTGATGGTGCCGCCCACGCCGAACGGATTTCCGATAGCAAAGACGATGTCGCCCTCCATAGCTTTGGACGAGTCGGCAAATTTAACCGCGGAGAGGTTTTTTGCGTCGATTTTTATGATAGCCAGATCGGTTTTAGGATCGGTGCCGATTACCTTGGCTTTATATTCTTTGTCGTTATCAAGCAGAGTTACTACGATCTCGTCGGCATTTTCTACGACGTGGTTGTTCGTCACGATATAGCCGTCCTCGGAGATGATGACGCCCGAGCCCAGCGAGCTTCCCTCGCGCTCCCTGGATTGCGGAACGTCGAAATCAAAAAACTGCCTGAAAAACGGATCGTCAAACATCTGCGACATAGGGCTATTGGTCATTTTAATCTTTGTTTTCGTAGCGATATTTACGACGGATTTTTTCACGTCCGCAACGGAGCTGTGATATGAGAGCACGACATCTTTATCAAAACTCGGATTCACGCGATCGTAACTATTTGGGGCTTCTTTAATGTCGATGCTGGCGCCGAAAAGCGCACCTGCCAAAGCTATCGATAGGATAATCGATTTTTTCATTTTTATATCCTTTGTGATAATAAAATTTTGGCGGAATTATAAATTTTGTCCGCTAATATATTCTTAACGCAAAATTAAAATTTATAAATGGAATTTAGCAAACTTGATTGACACTCACTAAAGTTTTATGATATAATCCGCATAAATTTTAAAATTTAGAGGATCAAAATGGCAAGCACAAGCAGTTTATACGAAACCTTAGGCGTGGATAAATCCGCAAGCGCGGACGAGATCAAAAAGGCCTACCGCAGACTGGCTCGTAAGTATCATCCCGACATCAATAAAGAAGCGGGTGCGGAGGATAAATTTAAAGAGATCAACGCCGCATATGAAATTTTAAGCGACGAGAAAAAGCGCGCGCAGTATGACCGCCACGGCGACGCGATGTTCGGCGGGCAGAATTTCCACGATTTCGCGCAGGGCTCTGCGGATATGGGCGATCTAAACGACATCATAAATAGCATTTTCAGCGGCTTTACGGGCTCTAAGGGCTCGCGCGGCGGATTTAGCTTTAACACCTTCGGCGGCGATGGATTTAGCGGATTCGGCGGCGCTACGCAAGATCTGGACACTCACAGCTCAATCGAAATCCCTTTTGAGACTGCGATACAAGGCGGCGAGATGAGCGTGCGCGTAGGCGGCGAGACGGTTAAATTTAAAGTGCCCGCGGGCATCAACGCCGGAGAAAAGCTCCGCATCAGAGGCAAGGGGCAAAAATCAGGCATCCAAAGCGGAGATCTGATTTTAGAGATAAAAATCGCGCCAAGCGCCGAGTACAGCCGCGAAGGCGACGATCTTTTCAAAAAAATCGACATTCCTTTGAAAACGGCGCTGTTCGGCGGAAAGGTAGAAATTTCGACGCCGAGCAAAAGCGCTACGATAAAGATCGCTAAAAATACCAAAAACGGGCAGAAATACCGCCTAAAAGGCTACGGCGTGCAAAATCGCAAGAGTAAAATTTTAGGCGATCTGTACGCAGTGGTAAACGTCGTCCTACCCGACGTAGATTCGCTGGGCGAGGACGTCAAAGACGCACTGCAAAAGCTATAAGGAGGCACCAAAATGCATGATTACGACGAGCCGGTCTATCTCATATCGATAGTGGCGAAGGTTTTGGATATCCACCCACAGACGCTGCGGCAATACGAACGCGAAGGGCTCGTGACGCCGGGGCGCACCGAGGGCAAGATGCGCCTGTACTCGGCGCACGATATGGACCGCATACGTACAATCCTAAATCTCACAAAGGAGCTCGGCGTCAATCTTGCGGGCGTGGACGTGATCTTTCGCCTGCAAGAAAAGATCGCCGAATATGAGCGCGAGATCGAGGCGCTACGGGCTAAAATTTTAGAGCTTAGCGGGGAGTGAAACACATCGCGATTGCAGATTTGTAGGCGATAAATTTTAAAATCTTTGATGTAAATTTACGAGCGCGCGAAATTCTAAAGTGCGCCGAGTAAGCTTAGGTGAATTTGTAAGCAAATAAATTTACGAGCGGGCAAATTTACGGCGATAAATTTACGGGCAGTGAAATTTAAAGCCGTGATACAAAATTCCGATCTGCCGCACCGCGCGCTAAAATTCTTATCCATCCGCGCCGCGCGCCGAAATTCCGATCTATCGTCTGCGTCTCACGCCGAAATTTTAAGAGCCTACGGCAAGACGCTTTAAGGTAAAATTTCAGTCAAACCGCACCGCGTTTCTAAATTTCAAATTTAAATTTATACTCGCCGCCTTAATTTAAATTCCATACCTGCGGGTATGATTTGAATTCTGCACCTTTGCAATTTAAATTTTATCCTCACAGCTCCGATTAAAATTCCGCGCTCGGAAGTCGGTTTAAATCCATGCTAAATTTTATAATCGCGCCCGCCGCGCTCGATTTTAAAATTTCACGTCGCAGTCGGCTCCCGAATTAAAGCGCTGTGCCCACAGACCCGTGCCGCGTTAGGTTTTGAAATTTTAAAGCACCGCTAAATTTATGCGTCATACTGATCTTTAAATTTTAAGCGTCGCGAGCTCGTATGTTACACCGAGCCTAGAGCTCAAAAGCGCTACAAGCCATACTTCGCGGTGCGGATTTTAGAATTTTAAACCGTAGCTTGCGAAGTCCTTGTTTTCTAAGTAAAGTATCGCCGAAGCAAACGCATTTGGTATACGATCTTAAGCCGCACCGCTTTAATTTAAGTCCGCTCGTTAATCGGCTTTACGCGCATATCTAAATTTTAAGCTGCGCCGTTTAAAATTTAAAAAACTGCGTTGCGGCGCAAACCAAATCTGCACCGAAACTCTAAGTTATAATCCTTAAATTTAGGCTAAATTTAAAGCTCAAAGACCCAAAATTTAAAAGATCAAAAAGAAGGAGAGGGGGCGCTAAAGCGCTAAATTTCGCTAAGCTTGTCGAAGCGAGCCTTTAGCGACCTTGCGTTTTTATTTAAAATTTCCGCCTGCTCGTTAAATTTCGCCGCGTAGCTTTGCAGCAAAGCCGCATGTTTGGCGTGCGTTTCAAACTCCTTGCTAAGCGCGTAAATTTCATCTTTTACCAACTTGATGTTCGTAGCGAGCGCCTCATCTTTTAAAAACGCGCGGATCGTGCCCAAAAGCGCCAGCAGCGTCGTCGGAGAGGCCAGAAACACGCCGTTTTGCGCGCTAAGCTCCAGCACCTGCGGCAGCTTCTCGCACGCATAAACGAAAACCGCCTCGCTAGGCAGAAAAAGCACCGCAAAATCCGCGGTTTGCGGCGGAGCGATGTATTTTGCGGCAATGTCCGCGATGTGCTTTTTCATATCGCTCGCAAGCTCCTTTTGTGCGCCTGCAAGCGCTGCGGCGTCCTTTGCGGTAGAGGCGGCCACGATCCTTTCATAACTGCTAAGCGGGAATTTCGAATCGATGCAAAGAATCCTATCTGATCCGATGCGAAGCGCGCAATCTGCGATCTTACCGTTTGGCAGGTGCTTTTGAAGCTCGTAAAATGCGGAGTTTTGTCCATAAAGTGTAGTTAGGATCCGCTCCAGCTGGTACTCGCCGAAATTTCCGCGCAGCTTGACGTTGCCCAAGATCGCATTTAATCGCGAAATTTCATCGCGCACCTGAAGCGAAGCTTTATTTTGCTCGCCCATCCGCGCGAGGTTTTGCGCTACGCCGCTAAAGCCCTGCTGAAGCGAGTTTAAATTTGAGCTAAGCGCGCTGTTTTGGCGCTGCAATCCCTCGCTTAAAGCCTTATTAAAATAATAAAATTTATCGGTAAAGCCGTCCTTCAGATCCTGGCTCAGCTTAAAAAACTCGGCGCTTGATTTTGCATCCTGCGCGCTCAGCCTCTCCTGCAAAAGTGCGGCAAGTGCGGCGTTTGCATCGCTTGCGCGGCGAGTCTGAAAAAACAGCACCGCCAGCAAAACGATCACCAGCGCCGCAAAGACGGCAAACGCAGCGAAAAAAATCGCCTCAGCGCCCATCTTGCACGCTTTGAGGATCTAAAATTTCATTTTTGTAGCGCAGAAATTCCATATCGTTGTTTAGGGCGCGATTTTCTTCGAGCAAAACCTCATGCTTAGTGCGAAGTTCGGCGATATCGCGGCTGATGTAGTAAATTTCGTTACGGATGTAGATCGCAGGCACCGTCAGCAAAAATGCAAATCCCACCAGCAGATACACGACCAGTAGCTGATAAAAAGTAAGATTTTTCTCTTTTTGATTTCCGGCGTCGTAGTTGCGCAAAAGCTCGTTTTGATCCTGCGCAAAGCCCGAAGGCACGCTAGTTTGAGCCAGGTATTCGTATCTGTCCATCTTAAAATTTCTCCATAAATTTAAACGCTTACGAGACGAAATTTCGTCTCGTTTTATCTTTTCAAAATATCAAATTTCATAGAATTTTACCGAAAATTTTATGAAATTTAATGAGGCTTGAAATTTACGTGCTTTAGTTTTATCTAAATTTCATGCGTTGTTTATGAAGGCTGCCGCAAATTTTAAAGCTAGCGAGCAAAGCCCCTGTTTTAAATTTAATCGGCTGCTCGCAGACTGCAAGCCGCACGGCGTAAAATTAGAGCTTGCGCGGCTTTGCAGCGGCTCAAAACAATAAAAAGTCGCCGTAGATAGGAGCGCAAAATTTAAGG
>CALHQN010000086.1 GCA_938036585.1 uncultured Campylobacter sp. | reverse complement strand
GATAAATTTTCAAATCCCATCGCAAAACGGCAATTTCTCGCGGATAAAACACGAAATTTTAAAATCTATGAGTCAATTTTAGAGTCTTGTGAAAATTTATTTTTGATATTTGCCGTCTTATTTAAGATGCGACTCGGTTCTAGTTTTATATCGAATTTAAAAGCAAAATGCCGCAATTTAAACACGCAATCGTCGTCACGGGCAGTATCGGCAGCGGCAAGAGCGCGGTTTGCGAGATACTCGCGAGCCGCATGCCGGCGAGAGCATAGACCTCGTTTTTTCGGTATCGAAAAACTCGTTTCGAGGACTCGTTACGCCGCAGCTGCTGGTAAAAGAGATTTTGTAAATTTAATCTCGGTTTCGTTTAGCTCAAATTTGATGAAACCGAGATTACTTAAATTTATAATTCTAATCCTTTAAAGTTACTTTTCTACACACTTAACGCAAACGACCGAAATATCAGGATTTGAGCTAAATTTCACACAAAATAATTAACATTACATAGATATTCATACTTTATTTAAGTTGATTTTTGCTTCAATTTCAATATTAAATATTAATTTTGCAGGAGCGAAAATGAAAATTTCTTACGTTTTGGCACTGGCCATGGCGTCAAATTTGATGCTTAGCGCCGAGGAGGCGATAAGCCTGAGTCCCGTTACCGTCTCGTCAAAAATGCAAAAATCAGCCCTCGACGAGCCTACAAACGCCCAAATAGCCGGAAAAGGCGCGATACTGGAAAACAGCGACATCGCCAAATCGCTTTCAAATTTGAACGGCTTTACGATGGAGCGTAAGGGCGGAGGCGGCAGCGAGGTTTATTATCGTTCGCAGACGGCGGCTAGGCTGCCCGTACTTATCGACGGTAGCACGCTAAACGGCGGCTGCGGCATGCGCATGGATACGCCCATCACCTACATCTCGGCGCAAAACTACAGCTCGGTTCGTATCGTAAAAGGCCCGCAAGACGTCAGATACGGCGCGCTCATTAGCGGCGGTATATTTTTCGATAGGGAGATAGCAAGGCTGTCAAAACCGAGCTTTGGAGGAAACGTAAGCGTACTTGGCGGTAGTTTTAAGCGGTTTGAAACTACTGCGGACGTAGCGGCGGGGAATGAGCTGGGTAGCCTAGAGGTCTCGGGCGGACACCATGAGAGCGGCGACTATAAAAGCGGCGGCGGACAGAAAATGCATACACACTATAAACGTAACAGCGTCTCGCTCGTAGGCACGCTAACGCCGACGGAAACTACTGCCTTACAGTTAAGCGCGGATCTGGGCGAGGGCGAAGCGGCGTATGCGGACAGGATGAGGGACGGCGTGCAGTTTGACCGTAAGTCTTTCGGACTCAAATTTGAACAAGATGTTGGCGAGCACAAGATCAGGCTAAGTTCGTACTATCATCAAATCGATCACATAATGGACAACTTCACAATGCGTCCGGTAGTGCCGGGCACGGGGCGCGGCAAGGGATATAGCATCAGCCACCCGATACGCGATATGTATGGCTTTAAGCTAGAAGGTGAGCTAAATTTCGACAATCTAACAAGCTATCTTGGCGCTGGGTACTCTGAGGATGTATTTAAGTGGAGAGGCGCTGGAACGGGCGGAGCCGGCGTATCTAAAGCCGAAATGGACGCAGCCGTATCAAAGCCGCACGTAAAAGAGCGCAAGGTAACGTATAAAACGATCTACACTCAAAACGAATACGTCCTAGAAAACGACTACGGGCTTTTTGGCGGACTTAGGCTGGACGCGGGCGAGAGAAAACTGTTAAAAACGCATAAGAGCAGAAAAGAAAATTTATTCTCAGGCTTTTTTAGATACGAAAAATATCTGCAAAATTTAACGCTTTACGCAGGACTAGGTCACGCACAAAGACTACCTGATCACTGGGAAACGAACAAGGACGCGAACTTAGAGCTACGTAAAGAAAGAAACACGCAGCTGGATTTTGGCGCCGTACTAAAAGATCAAAACTACGAGCTAAGCGCGAATTTTTTCGTCTCAAAGATGGATGATTATATCATGCTAAAATATAATCCTATGGGCATGTCCTCAGATGCGTTTAATACCGACGCCTTGCTATACGGCGGCGAGATCGAGGGCACTACGCTGCTAGCCGATATGTTTAGGCTGGGGGCGGGAGTATCCTATGTCTACGGCAAGGTGACTAAAAATGCAGGAGGCCTAAAAGACGGCGACGCGTTGCCTAAGGTTTCGCCTCTAGCGTTTAAACTAAGCGCCGGTTTAGAAAAGCCCGACTGGTTCGTCAAAGCCGACTTCTACGCTAACGCGTCGCAAAACCGCGCGCAAAAAGGCTACGGCGATGTGGGCGGCATGGACCTGGGTAAGAGCGATAGCTTTTGGACGCTGGGGCTAAGTGCAGGCTATAAATATAAAAATTATCAATTCTTGCTAGCGGCGGAAAATTTAAACGACGCCAAATACGCCTATCATAACTCAAAAGGCGGCTACGGCGGCGGTATCGCAGGCTACGAGACTATCCCGAACGGCACGAGGCTTTATGAGCCGGGCAGAAGCTTTTGGGCAAAATTTAAAGCGCATTTTTAAGGCCTAGATCGTCCGGATTTGGCGCGTTTTAGATTTTGTATCGGATTGTGCGATACCCATTTCGGCGTACTTCGCAAGTACTGCGCGAGCTTGTAAACAGACGCTAAAGTATAGATAAAATTTGCAAGCGTCTTGAGCGGCCGAGCTCGTGCTAAATTTATGCGGCTAGGCGCGGCTTTTGTCGTCCGAGCCGTTTTTCCGCACGGCGCCGAAGCTTCGGTGCGGCCTGCGGCGGATATGATGCTTATTCGGCGTGATCTCACGCGATAAACGTCGGCACAGAAGGCGGTTGCGCGATTTGAGATGAAATTTAGCCCGCAGATCAGCTTAAAGCTTTGTACAAAAAGGCGGTTTCGCGGCGCCTGATCCGTCGGCATCGTTTCGGTTCGTCGGGCTTGCCTGCGCGCGACGGACGCGCGGTAAAATTTACTGAGCTTTAAGCGGCGAGGGTATAAAATGGAGCGTCCATCAAATTTAAGGGCGGCAAATGGATCAAGGCAGGCTTGAGGAATTAAAAAGGCTACTACAGAAGCGGCATCAAGAGCCAAAGCGGGACTTGGAACAAAATTCTAACGGCAAAAATTCTAAAGTCTCGAATTTTGAAACCAAAAATTCCGAAGTTTCAAATTTTGAAGCTTCGAATTCTAGAACCTTGAATTTCGAAGCCTCGAATTTTGAAATCCTGAATTCCGAACCCCCGAATTTCGAATCTCTGAATTCCAAAGCACTGAATTCCGCTACTGATGCTTTAAATTTAGAAGGCAATTTAGAAACCGAAGCGGCTCAGAATTCTGCCTTTGAGAACAACGCGGAGCCGCAAAATTTTATATCGGATGGCAGCGGCTCTTTACGGCAAAATTCCAAAGCCAGAGATTACGACAAAGATCCGATAGTTATAAAAAAGATGGATGATCTGTTTTGGGTGATAGCTCTTGGAATTTTGTTAATTTGTTCTTTGACCTATCATTTTAGCGGCGAACATAAATTTAGGTTTTATATGAAAATATTGCTAGGTTATGGCACCGCATTTTTCCTTATATACGTGGCGCACTTTCTAAAGAGCAAAAAAACAATAACCTTTATGAGGGATAAAATAGAATTTAAAAATAAAACTAGATGCGAAAAAGAGATGGCGTTAAAAAATATCTCCGTTTACAGATATGCTTATATGATTCCGAATTTTGCGCCATTTGATGTGAAAATTAAATTTTGTGTTTTAGTTTTATTTATAATGATCGTCGTGGCATTATACAACTTTAAATTTTATATGTTTATTTTTATAATTATGGGCTTGTTGTTTATGCCTATTATTAAATTTATCTGCTATATTCTATTTGAAAGAACCGTTAGATTCTTGCTTTGTGATAAATTACTGATATGCAATGATCGCGATTCTGAAGTATTTACGATCAATAATAAAAATGAGCTTGGCGAGCTACAAAAATATTTCTTGGATACGCTAAATATAGATATTACAGATGGATATTTATTTTGGAAACCGCCTTATGATATTGCAAAAATAATAGTGAATAAAATGAACAAATTTATGAAATTCTAAAAATAAAAGATAAGGTTTCAAAAATATATAAACGTCATATAATTAGCATGTCGAGGGATAAGCAATTTAATCCGCAGAATATTGATCTTTAATGAAAAATAGAATTTAGAAAATTTAAATTTTAAAAAGCGCGACATAGGGCAAATTTAAAAGCGAAAGAATTTTAGCGCTTCACTTAGAATTTTATGCGCAAAGCTTATGTTTTAGCGCTCTGCCTGTGTTTTTGTTTATAAAACTCGCGCGCTAGTCCTCGCCGCTTTCATATACGCCGAGCTCTACGAGATTGTCGCCAGGATCGCGCAGATAGATACTTTGCATAGCGCCGCGCGCGCCCGTGCGAGGCACGACGCCAAGCTCTATTTGCGCCCCTTTGCTTTCAAGCTCCGTTTTGAGCTGCTGCGCGCTTTGATCTTCGCAGATGAGGCAAAAGTCCGCCGAGCCCGCGATAGGACGCGCCGCAAACGGCACAAACTCGCCCGCGCGAGTGCGGATATTGATCTTTGAAGAGCCGAAGCGCAGGCTGTGTTTGCCGCCCTCGCAAACATGCTCTAGCCCTAAAATTCCTTCGTAAAATTGCACGCATTTTTGCAGATCGTCCGTAACTAGGACGAAGTGATCGATCTCTGTGATTTTCATTTTGCCTCCAATCTTGCCGCGGGTTTAAATTTGCGCGATGCGAGCGATCAAATTTACACCGTGCGGATAAATTTGCGCGCGAGCAGGCTGTAAATTTACGCGGTGAAATTTCACGGCCCCGCAAAATAGAAGCGAATTTAACCCCGCGATTTTAAAATCATCGATTTTAAGATTATTTTGCCCGCTTCGACGCCCGGCTGATCGTAGGTATTGACGCCTAAGATCGCTCCGGTGGCGCTGGTTAGCAGCTCGAAGTAGTAAAATAAAAACCCCGCGCTCTGCTCGCACAGGCGCGAAACCTCGATGAGATCGACGCTGATACCTTCGTTGCTGACTGCTTGCAGCGTGGCGTCGCATTGGCAGCCTAGCACTTCGCTCAGTCGCATGCCGTTTACGAAGTCGCAGCTCTGAAGCGGCTCTAGGCTGATCTGCGGTACGGCGTCTGAAAGCCCCGTGTCCGCGATCTTTAGAAAGGTTACGGTTTTGTCCTTGATGCCGTCCATGATGAGCTGAAGGAAGCTGTGCTGATCGCGCGAGCCCGAAAGTCCGATAGGAGTGAGCCCTTCGCGGCTAAAGCCGATCTTTTTGCCCAGGCTTTCCGCCCAGAGCTGCACGTACCACTCGCTGAAGCCGCGCAGCGCGTCGCAGTAGCTAAAAAGGACGTTGATTTTCGCGCTTCTGTGCGTGGCGTAGTGGTGGGATTTTTGTAAAATTTTATTCTGCGCCGCCTCACCGCTTGTGGATAAAATTTCATCCAGATACGCTCTTTTGGCTTCCTCCGCACCGCTTAGCAGCGCATCCGCATCGAGCCCCAGCCCTACTGCCGGCAGGAGCCCCATCGCGCTTAGCACGCTAAAGCGACCGCCGACGTTGCGAGGCGTATTTAGGACGCTAGCGCCGTGCTCGCGCGCGAAGATATCTAACGGCGAGCCTGCGTCGGTGATGAAGATGAAATTGCGCGCTAAGCTTTTTAGATCTTGCACGCCGAAGCGATCCAAAACCACTTTAAAAAGCGAGATCGTCTCGATCGTGCCGCCCGATTTGGAGGATACGATGAAGATCGTGCGAGCAAAATTTAGCCCTTCTAGCGCGCGGTTTACGCTGCGCCCGTCGAGATTATCCAAAATTTCAAAGCGCAGATCTTTGCGGATTTTACCCGCTAGCATCTCATAAAGCGCCCGTGCGCCCACGCTGGAGCCGCCGATGCCTAAAAGCACGATCGCATCGTAGCTTCGCGCGCTAAAAAATTCCTTCGCCTGCGCTATTACGCCCGCGCCTTGCTGCGGCAGGCGGTAGTAGCCTATCTCGCCGCTTTCATATTCGGCGCGGATCTTTGCCGCTACCTCTTCTAACGCGCCGTCTTTTGCCGGAGGGAAAAACAGCTCATTTTTTACCATCGCTAAATTCTCGCTCGTAGAAATATTTGATCGCGTCCACGTAGCCCTTTACCGAGCCGCAGTCGAAGCGAGTGCCTTTAAATTTATACGCGATCACCACGCCGTTTTGAGCCTGCTTCAAAAGCGCGTCGGTGATCTGCACCTCGCCGTTTTTGCCGGGCGCCGTCTGCTCGATGAGATCGAAAATATTAGGCGTTAGGATGTAGCGCCCGATGATGGCTAAATTCGACGGAGCTTCGTCGGGCTCGGGTTTTTCGATCATCTCCGAGACCATTATCAGATCGTCGCTGATGCTTTTGCCGGCGACGATGCCGTATTTGTTTACGTCCTGCGGCGGCACCTCCATCACTGCAACGACGCTGCAGCGGTATTTTTCGTAAATTTTAACCATCTGCGCAAGCACGCCTTGCCCGTTTTCGTTCACGCACAGATCGTCTGCGAGCACCACGCCGAAAGGTTCGTCGCGGATTAAAATTTTACCCGTGTAAATCGCGTTACCGAGCCCCTTCATCTGCTCTTGGCGCGTGAAAGAGAAGGTGCAGCGCTTCATAAGCGCCCTGATCTCATCGAGCAGATATTCTTTGCTGCTGCCTGAAATTTGATCCTCCAGCTCGTAGCTGCGGTCGAAATAATCCTCTAGCGCGCGCTTGCCGCGACCCGTGACGAATGCCATATTGTCCATGCCCGCTTCCAGCGCCTCGTCCACGCCGTAGTGAATGAGCGGCTTTGTAAGGATCGGCAACATCTCTTTTGGGAGTGATTTTGTAGCTGGTAAAAACCTCGTTCCGTATCCAGCCGCTGGAAATAGGCAAGTTTGTATCATTTTAGTCCTTCGTGAAAAATTGCAAAATTCTACTATCTTTTCCTTAATAATATAAATTTGTTTGAATTTACAAGGCTTTAATTAGCAAATTGATAAGATTTTTAAAATTTAAGTAAAAGAGCAAATTTGCAGACGATTGATAGGATTTTTAAAGCCCAGCTTGATATAAAAAAGTCAAATTTTTTGGCATTTTTGTGCCCGATAAGCGAATTTAAAAGTTTGCATGAACGCCTAAAAGAGGAGCATTTTAAGGCCGTTCATGTAGTTTGGGCAACAAGGGAATTAAACAAATACGGACAAATCGTTGAAAATCAAAGTGATGACGGCGAGCCAAAGGGCACTAGCGGTCAGCCAAGCCTAAATGCGCTCAGGGGCGCCCAGCTAATAAATGTTGGTGTCTTGATAGTCAGGTATTTTGGCGGGATAAAGCTTGGTACTGGAGGGTTAGTCAGAGCCTACTCTGGGGCTGTAAATGAAGCGATAAACGAAGCCATGAAAGATGGTGGCGTGATGAAATTTGAGATAAAAGATGAGATCAAATTTTTTACGTCATTTTCGCTGATGAGCCGCTTTGAGCACTATTTTTCCACTAAAAATTTAAGCGAGTTCGAAAGAGAATTTAATGACCTTGGAGCGATCTGGAGCGTAAATTTAAACGAGACAGAATTTGTAGAGCTATTTAAATTTTGCAAAGAATTTGAAGCAAGCGAATTTAAATTTTTAGCCCTGCCACTTAGTGGCAAGAGCTTATTCGCTCATCAAAGCTAAATCATTGTAAAATCGCAAAAATTTTAAAAAGAAAGTAAAAATGGAAATTTGGAACGACATTTATAACCACTTTGATCCAGTCGCCTTTAGTATCTTT
>CALHQN010000085.1 GCA_938036585.1 uncultured Campylobacter sp. | reverse complement strand
AGAACTGCTCGATGGGCGTTAAGGCGTCTTTTGGGCTCGCCATAAAATCTCCTTGTGTCGTTGTGTATTTGGTTTTGGAAAATCGGATTATACCGAAACGCTCTTTATTTTTGCTTATATACGGCATGAACTATCTAAATTTAATGATTTTTCAAATTCTAGAAATTAGGCTAAATTTTAAAATTTAGGTTATATTTTTAGCCAAATTTAAGATTTATTCTCCGCTTTTGCACCGCCGATCCATGCTTGCCTTGCCGATCTGCGCCGCCGCGTCTGCCCCGGTACCCGCACGTACCATGAAATTTCGCGGCGGAGAGCGCTTGGAATTTTAAAGCGATTGAGCGGATTTTAATAAATTTGTCGGTAAAATCGCGCATTTATTTTAAAATTTAAGGCGGAAATATGGCAAAAGTATGGAAATTTGGCGATGATATCGACACCGACATTATTATCGCGGCGCGCTACCTAAATACCTCCGACGCGGCGGTGCTTGCGACGCACATCATGGAGGATGCGGACAGGGATTTTTCGTCCAAAATAGCTCGCGGTGACATTATCGTAGCGGGGAAAAATTTTGGCTGCGGCAGCTCGCGAGAGCACGCTCCGATGGCGCTTAAGGCCGCCGGAATTTCATGCGTGATCGCAAAAAACTTCGCTAGGATTTTTTATCGAAACAGCTTCAACACGGGTTTTTTGATCCTCGAATGCGACGAGACGGATAAAATCGCGCAGGGCGACGAGCTTAGCATCGATCTAAAGGGCGGCGTAATTAAAAATTTAACTCAAAAAACTGAGTATAAATTCGGCGCAATTCCCGAGTTTATGCAAAAGCTACTCGACACGGGCGGAGCGATAAATTACGCAAAAACAAAGATAAACTTGTAAGGAATTTGGATGAAAAAATACGACGTATGCGTGATAAAAGGCGACGGAATCGGCCCTGAGATCATCGAAGAGGCGATCAAGGTGCTCGATGCCGTAAGCCATAAATTTAATTTTGAGCTAAATTTTGACTATCGCTTGATGGGCGGCGCGGCGATCGATATTATGGGCGTTCCGCTTCCGGATGAGACGCTAAATGCCGCTAAATCAAGCGACGCGGTGCTTTTCGGTGCGATCGGTGGCGCGAAATGGGACGGCCTGCCGCGCGAACTGCGCCCCGAAAGCGGGCTGCTAAAAATTCGCAAAGAGCTTGGAGCGTTTGCAAATTTGCGTCCTGCAATGATTTTTGATGAGCTGATAAACGCTTCGACGCTAAAACCGGAGATCATTAAGGGCGTCGATATAATGGTGGTGCGCGAGCTTACGGGCGGGATTTATTTCGGGCAGCCGCGCGTTAAAAACGAAAAGGACGCGCTAAATACGATGTGTTACAACGCCACCGAGATCGAGCGCGTGGCTAAGGTCGCGTTTGAGGCAGCGCTTTTGCGAAACAAAAAGATAACGCTCGTAGATAAGGCCAACGTGCTTGAAACAAGCCAGCTGTGGCGCGAGGTCGTAAGCGAGCTAGCGAAAAATTATGCGGGGATAAATTTGGAGTTTATGTATGTCGATAACGCCGCGATGCAGCTCGTGCGGGCGCCCGCGCAGTTCGACGTGATTTTGACGGAGAATTTATTCGGCGATATTTTAAGCGACGAAGCGAGTATGATCTGCGGCTCGATCGGGTTGCTTCCGAGTGCGAGTATCGGCGGCAAGGTAGGAATTTACGAGCCGATCCACGGCAGCGCGCCGGATATTGCGGGGCAGGGGATCGCAAACCCGATCGCTACGATCTTAAGTGCGGCGATGATGCTAAAATACGCATTTGGCGAAAATGAGGCCGCAGCGGCGATCGAAAGCGCCGTACGAGCCGTGCTTCGCGATGGATACCGCACCAAGGATATCGCGCAGTACGATGCCAAAGAAATTTGCTCGACTGCAGAGATCGGCTCGATCATCGCAGATTACGCGGCCAAAGCCTAGGAGTAAGCCTTGAATAGCGCGCTTGCTTATGCTTTGAAGCTTGAGGAGAGAGGCGATATTTACGGCGCGCTTCGCGCCTGCCGCGCCGCACTTCGCGCAGATCCTAGCAATGCCGATATCGCAGTGCTTTTTGCGAGGCTCAACCTCAATCACCGAGTGGGCGCAGGCGTGGATATGGCGATGCTGCAGCGCTTTATGAGTGCGGACGAGCGAGAGCGGCGAGAGTTTAAAAGGTGGCTGATAGATGGATTATAAAAATGAATTTGAAGGTATCGTCAAGGCGGTAAAAAGCGAGATGCAGGCGCAAAAAAATGCACAAAAACTTGCTTTACAAGGCGAGGAGAGCTTTGCGCAAGACTCAGACGCGGATAGTTTTGAAAATTTACAAAGCTCCGCTACGCAGGATGGCGATTATTCAAGCGGCGATGATTCTTTAAATTTTACTTCGTCGCGCGATGATAAAGACGCGCTAGACGGGCAAAATTTTAACTCGCAAGCCGCGCAGAGTGAGCATTTACGCGCCTCGAGCGATAGATATTTACGTACCGCGGACGGCGGCGGAGATGACGGGCGCTCGGACGAGGCGGCGGACGGAAATTTTAAGACCTACGCCGATGCCGCTAGCGAAATTTACGACCGTTTAGGCAGCGAGATCGACGCGCGGGATTTTGTGCATGATTTGCCTTTAAATTTTATCAAAAGCTCGCCTTCGGATTTTGCTTCCGATTCCAAGCAAGAGAAGATCTCTGCGCAGAATTTCGCCGGATTTAAGGAACTTGGCGAATCGGGATATGAAAGCTTTGATGATGATTTTAAGGAATTTGGCGAGATGCGAAGCCCTAAAAACCATAACGCGCAGGATTTTAAATTTAGCGCCCCGGACGCTTTCCCAAGCGCGCGAGATTCCGCTTCCGCGCAAAATTTCGGCACCGCTAAAAACGCTACCGACGATTCTAAAACCGAAAACGAAATTTCAAGCGAGGCGGAGTTTTTAAACGCGCTAAAAGAGCGCATTTTGGTGCTTTTTGAGGGACTGAACGCCTTTGATCAGGGCGATATCGAGGCGCGCGTGGAGCTAAATTTAAAATTTATGGAATTTTTACTTGCGAGTATCGACGACAGACTTGAGCATCTACCAAAACGATGATTTTAAGGCGCTTCTAAACTATCTTAACCGCTTTAGCTCGCGCATCTATTTGGTGGGCGGTTTCGTGCGCGATCTGTTTTTAGGCCGCAAAAGTGGCGAAAGCGCAGATCTGGATATCGAGCTTTACGACGTCAGCCCGCAAAAATTCGACGAAATCATGCAGAGCTTCGGCGCACAGGGAGTCGGCAAAAGCTACTTCGTCTATAAATATAAAAATTTCGACGTTTCGCTGCCGCGCACCGAAAGCAAGACGGGCATCGGACACAAGGGCTTTAGCGTGGCTTTGGCCGCAGATGAGCGCGAGGCCAGCAAGAGGCGCGATTTTACGATTAATTCGATTATGCTAAACGCGCTTAACGGCGAAATTCTGGACTTTTACGGCGGCATTAACGATATAAAATCGCGCGTGCTGCGGCTCGTGGATGAGCGCAGCTTTAAAGAGGACAGCCTGCGCGTCTTTCGCGCGGTACAGTTTGCCGCGAGATTTAATCTGCAAATTGAGCCGAAAACGCTGCAGATCATGCGCGCGATGGATACTGACGATCTAAGCAAGGAGCGCATAAAATGCGAGCTTATAAAGCTTTTCGGCGCGAAATTTTGCTCGGTAGGGCTTGGCGTGCTGCAAAAGCTAGGGCTATTTCATAAAATTTTTGGTACTCGCATCTCGGATGAGCGCTGCGCGCAGCTCGGAGCCTTTATCGATCAGGGCAAAGCGCTCGTGCAAAGCGATATGTTTTTCCTCTACGCGCTGCTAAATTTACTGCGGCTAAATAAGCAAGAAATTTTAAAAGACCTCGGGCTGAACGCGCTTTATAAAAGGGTGATCGACGAGCCGTTTTACGCTGAGATAAACGATGAAATTTTATGCAAAATCGCGCTTAAAATGCCGCTTAAGCGCTGGCTCGGACTTTATACGCCGGCGCGCGTAAAAGCCGCGCAAAGGCTTGGAATTTACGAGGCTAAATTTAAAAGCGCAGTAAGCGGCGCACAGCTCGCGCGCGAGGGCTTTAGCGGCGCGCAGATCGGCAAAGAGCTTGCAAATCGGCAAAAGGCCGAGATAAAGGCGTTTCTTGCGGGGCTAAAAGCGTAAATTTAGAGAGATTTTTGTAAAATTGCCGCTTTATTCGGGAGTTAAAATTTTATGAAAAAATTCTACCGCCGCGGCGATGGTTGCGGACTAGGCAGCAAAATTTACGAATCGTGCATTGAAATTTACAAGCAAAAGGGCGAGGTTTGCGAGCTCGGCGATGAAATTTATAAGCTTAGCGGCGATATTTGTAAATTTAGCGATGAAATTTATAAGCCGAGAGGCAGAACTCGCGACTTCGGAGATGAAATTTGCGGGCCAACTGGCGCGGCTTATAAACGGATCTGCGAGCGATTTTGCGGCGCAAAAGCGGCGAGCGGCGATGTTTAATATCGTGCTGGTTTATCCGCAGATCCACACAAACACGGGCTCCATCGGGCGTATGTGCGTCAATGCGGGGTGCCGCTTGCATCTGATTAAGCCGCTGGGATTCGTCATCGACGATAAGCATCTGCGCCGCGCGGGGCTCGATTACTGGGCGAGCTTGGATCTTAAAATTTGGGAAAATTGGGACGAGTTTATGGCGGCGAACGAGAAATTTAAGCAGCGCTTCTTTTTTGCGACGACGAAGACGAACAAGCTCTACTACGAGGCGGAATTTCAGCCGGGCGATTTTTTGATTTTCGGCTCGGAGGGTCACGGGCTGCCGCTTGAGATCATGCGCACAAACCGCGAAAACTGCATCACGATCCCGATGAGCGGGGCGGGGCGCAGTTTAAATTTAGCCACCAGCGTGGGCATCGTAACCTACGAAGCGATCCGTCAAAATATCGATAAATTCGATTTTAGGAGCGCGGTTTGCGAGTTTTAGCGCTACTTTTTACGATGTTTTTCTGCGGCGCGAGTGCAGCGGAGCTGAAAATCGCATCGTTTAACGTGCAAAATTTATTCGACGGCGTAAACGACGGCACGGAGTACGCGGACTTTGAGATCGGGCGCGGCGGTTGGAGCGAGCAAAAATACGAGCGCAAGCTACAAGCGGTAGCGGATGAGATAAGCGCGCTTAATGCCGATATTTTGGGGCTGCAAGAGATTGAAAACGAAGCGGTGCTAAAAGCGCTTGCGCAGAAGGCGGGCTATGGCTTTTATAAATTTTCGCGCGCGCAAACTGCACCCGTAGGCATCGCGGTGCTATCGCGCGTGCCTGTAAAATCGTGGGAATTTTACCGCGCGCAGGAGCTTAAAACGCGCGATATTTTGAGGGCGGATTTCGCGCTTGGGTTCGGCGATTTTAGCCTCTACGTGACGCATACGCTCTCCGCACGCAACCCGCTTAGCGAGCGTAAAAAGAACTTCCGCTTTTTAAATGAAATTTTAAAAGATAAAAAGGCCGCGGTCGTTGTGGGCGATTTTAATACTAATTTCGGCAAAAACTCACTGCTTAGCGAGCTTGTGCGGCAGCACGATTTCACCGATTTATGGGCGCTGCATCCCTGCTCGCGATCGGAGCTTTACGGCTCGTGCGCCTCTCACGAAAGCGGCTCGGCGCTCGATCATATCCTGCTTAGCGACGATCTGTTCGGCGCCGCAAAGATCGGCTATAAAAACGCCAGCTTTGAGGTAAAAAGATCCTCAGCCGCTTCCGATCATTTCCCGATCAGCTTCGTTTTGACGGACGAGCGGGGCGAAATTTTAAAAACCGCACCCGAGAAAGCGGCGTTTGCGAGCGGCGGCGTAAAAGACGAGCGAGCGTACGATGAACGCGCGCCGGGTGCGGAGAAAATCTCCAGCGTGGATGAAATTTACGGACGGACGGGTTTTGACGCGCCGGTGATTTTAAAAGGCGCGGTCGTTACGTTTTTGAATAATCACGGCTTTGCGATCTCGCAAAACAGGCGCGGAGTCTTCGTCTACGGCGATGCGGAGGGGCTTAGGCTCGGAGATATGCTCGATATCAGGGTTAAAAAGGCTAAATTT